>NZ_JABRVS010000001.1:3644983-3948731 GCF_013248905.1 Shewanella sp. VB17 | reverse complement strand
TAACGGATGCACTAACTATGCTCCCGTGCCCGCTGAAAAATGTACCGAGGTGGTTAAGCACGCTAAAAAAGTGTTGGGCAGTATGGCGCCGGATGGTAAAACCATGATGGCAGATTGTAAGGCTGCATCGGATAGCGAGCGTGGCTGTGTTATGGCTGCAACAAAAAAAGGAGCCCTTGCTCAATGCATGTGATCGGTATTAATGATGGAAAATAAGCATAATATCTAAAGGAGTAACATGTTGCAGAGTGAGTGACATCATAATGTTATTGTTACTCTTGTCATTTTTCATGGGGTAATTTATTAAGAGGCCATTGAGCAGGAGAAACGGCTGAATATCTTTGGTTTACCTGCGTCAGCATTTATCATGTTGTTTACTTTGTAATGACAGTCAATATGTCATGAAATTCTGATAGACTAGGATACAAATAATTACAATAGGGTTTGTACTGAAATGATCCCCTCTACTACGTCAATATTTATGTTGAGTATTGTTCTCATCAGTGGCTGTCAAAAAGACCTTACATTTCAATTAGATTCTGTTTCTACTTCTAAGCTTGTATCATCTAATTCTGTTGAAAAATTTCAACATTGTAATTTAAAAGTTATGGCCACAAACCACCTTAATTATGGCATTAAGTTGGGCCCTCAAATTAAGGTTTTTACCGATACTGGCGAGCATATTCTGGGTCTTGATTCATGGGGCGATGATTGGGCGTATCTTATTTCCAACGATGCAGATAAGGGATTTCAGCAGCCGTTATGTTTTAAAGAAAAGGGCATAAATCCTATAGATTGTAAAGCATTGACTAAAGCAATCATTAATAAAAAATTTGAAATAGAGCTAAACCGATGTGAAAAAGTAGATTTATCGCCAGCAAGTTGTGATATTGAGCTTGAGAACAGGTTAACAGATCTAAAAATAATATTTATTTAGTCTCAGTTTAAGTATTCCACTTCAACATATTAAATCCTGCATGTTTAAGTGGTTTTGAGATACCGTTTAAGAGGGCATTATTAAGAATAATTAACTTTGTAATAGTTCTTTAGCATTGGCTAAAGTATTGCTGGTTATCACATCGCCACCGAGTAGCCTTGCGAGTTCCTCGATACGCTGGGATTTATTTAACGAGACCATAGAGGTCTCTGTTTTCCCTGCTTTACTGTGCTTGTTGACGAACATATGTTGATGACCGTTACCAGCGACTTGCGGCAAATGAGTGACACAAAACACTTGAGTTGAATCACCTAAGGTGCGAAGCATGCGGCCAACAACTGCAGCTGTGGGTCCTGAAACCCCAACATCGACTTCGTCAAAAATGAGTGTCGGTGTCGATACTTTTTTGGCTGTAATCACTTGTATGCCTAAGCCTATACGTGAAAGTTCACCACCAGATGCGACTTTAGAGATGGCCTGCATTGGCTGACCTGGATTCGTTGATACCTGAAACTCTATGTTATCACAGCCATTAAGCGACATTGATTCTGGGTTAAATGTTACAGCGATACAGAATTTACCTTTTGGCATACTGAGTTCATGTATCGATTGAGTCACTTTTTTATTTAGTTCTTTCGCATAACGGATCCGGCTTTGACTGAGTTTGTTAGCATGAACTAAGTAATTCTGTTTACTGGCATTAACTTGCTCTTCTAATTGGAGCAAAGCACTTTCATCGGAATCTAATGAATTGAGTTCTGTAAGCAGTTCTTGATGATGATCGTAGAGTGTCGTTGGGAGAACTTGATGTTTACGTGATAGCTGCATTAATTGTGAAAGCCTTAATTCAAGCTTTTCAAAATACTCAGGATTTAGTTCAAGTTTATCTAAATAGCACTCTATTTCATTACTGCTTTCTTGGATCCGAATAAGGGCCTCATTGAGCATAGTGACCACGCTTTTGAGATGGGGATCGTATGATTCAAGTTCCTGAGCTTGAGTGATCCCAGTATTAATAAGTGATTCAATATTGGCTTGTTCATTGTCTTGTAATATGCTGAGTTGTTTTTTGCATGCTTCTACCAGTGCGGTACCATTAGCCAGTTTTTTATGTTCAGCTTCAATGTCCTCAAACTCGCCTTTATTGAGTGCAAATTCATTGAGCTCTTCGACTTGATATTGTAATAACTGTTTGCGAGCAATACGTTGATGTTGAGTTTGCTGCAGAGATTTTAACTCCTTCTCTATGAGTTTACAGCGTTGATATCCAGAGGACACCGCCTCAAGTAACAGTCTGTGATTAGCGTAGCTATCGAGTAAAGTGAGTTGATGCTCATTTTTAAGCATAGCATGATGAGCGTGTTGCCCATGTATTCCAATTAACAGTTGTCCGAGGCTTTTAAGCTGACTGAGAGGGACTGGATTACCATTGATATAAGCTCTTGAGCGTCCATCACTATTGATTGTTCGTCGAAGAATACACTCTTGCTCTAATTCAAGATCATTATCTTCAAGCCAACGCTTTGCTAAGGGAACATCGTTTAATGAAAACCTTGTACTGACTTCAGCTTTTGATGCACCAGGTCTAACCGTTGTTGCATCAGCACGGTTACCTAAACATAAGCCTAAGGCATCAATTGCGATAGATTTACCAGCACCTGTTTCACCTGTGATGCTGGTCATTCCAGGTTTAAAGTCAAGTTCGAGAAATCGAACGATAGCAAAATTATTAATGCTAAGTTGGCAAAGCATGCTGTGATCCCTTCACTTTGTTATACTGTGTTTATAAACAGTATATACTGTTATTATATACAGTAAAGCTTTGTGTGAAAAATCGTGCCATAAAGCTTGATGTTTTTCTGCTTGGACAGGTAAATATAGGGCCGTCCTAGTGTTCAGTGGATACTATTTTTTAATGGAGCACATTCTCGATTAAAGGCAAGGTTAACATACTTAGTATAGTGCCTAGCATTATGGCTTGCGCACTCATTACGACCTTAATTTGGTATCTGTCTGCTAATAGGAAGACACTCGCAGCGGTCGGAAGCGCAGCTAATAACACACCCATTATGAAATAATCTCCCTTGACGTTGAAAGCCGACAGTAAAACATAGGCTAGTACTGGCTGGATGAATAATTTAGCCAAATTTATCCAACTTAGCTCGATAATTGTGTTGCAAAGAGATTTTTTGTTATCGGGAGTGTCCTGATGTGTGTTCACTTTAGCCAGAACCATGCCGATAGCGAAGAGGGCACAAGGAGTAGATGTCATGCCTATTTGCTTTAGCGCAATAGAGAGCGGATCAAATAGCTCGAATTGGGTGGCAGATAGGAGTATACCAATACTACTGCCGATAACGACAGGGTTGTGCATTAAGGAAAGAATAATAGTGAACAGCGGTGAGTACTGTTCGACTTCCTTTTTCACTCCAGTCACTTTTTTTTGGTATAGCTCAATAGAGACAAGGGCTAAAGCGAAGATAATAACAGATAATAAGCTTGCAATTGCAGCGGCTGTCAGGGCACTGCTTTGCTTGGGAAATAACATGGTCAACATAGGCATCCCAATAAAAGCGGTGTTACCGAATGTCGTGTTTAGTGCCCTTAATGCAGCTAAGTCAGCACGTCCCTTATTAGTAAGGTTGGATATTAATATCACCAGTAGATAAGTGATCATCATGGCGAGACTGTAACCAGCAATAAATCCCCATTGTAATATTTCGTTTATGGGAGTTTTCGCCAATACAATTAACATGATGGAAGGAAATGCCACGTAATAAACATACTGGTTCAAGACGAGATCTGTATTGGCTGGAAGTCGTTTTATTTTTTGCACTAATGATCCCAAGAGCATCATGAAGATAACAGTAAATAATGGGGTAAGGATGGGGGACATGAGCAGTAATTCCAAATAGGGTGTGTACCGAACTAAAGTACCATAACGGGTGTCATGTGGACTACGATCTTGGGTCTACGGATATAAAGAGGCCGTGTTTAAATTTACTTCGTCATTTCATTGGCACAGTGTTTCACTTTGATTATCAGCGTTGTTTTCGATCTGGTGTTAGGGGGTTATTTGAGTAGTATTAATCTGTGTTTTTAATTCCCACCGTTATTTTTATTCATAAATAATTAAATGGTGCTTATACTCAAGTGACTTCAAGATGCAGGATTCAGCATCTTGAGGTTTTGGGTATAAAAGTTAGTTTTCTTGTGTACCAATCCCAATATTGGATATACCTGCATCGATAATATCTTTACGTAATGACTTAATAAACTCAGCGTTAAGTTTAGGATTATCTTCAATGAGCTCTAATAAATTTTCTTGTAGAGCTTTTTCATCCAGCATAACTTCATGATTAAAAATGTAGTCATCGAATGCCTCTTCATCAAGTTCTACTTCTGAAATCGCTTCGATGTAATTGGCTACTGTACTTGATGATAGTTTACTTATATTGACAATATCTTCTTCGACTTTGCTTTGTATTGCACTTAACAGCGCGATCAATGCCGTGGTTGCATCCATAGCAGGATAAACGCCGTACACATCAAAATTAGCCGGATCTGGTGTTATAAGCTCCAATCTTTCTAAGTAAATGTCGATATTCAACTTTAATTTTGAATCATAGCTTGATTGCCATAATAGGTTTAGCACTGTGTCTAATACCTGAGGATCGCCAAATTCACAGACTTCAGAAAAAAGTTGATAATTTGGCAACATGCGCTGGCATAAAGCGATGGCGAATACTTTTTTCTGCTGAAGGTCTAATGCTTTTACACGTTTAAAGAAGCCTAGTTTTGTTGTCATCTATTATATCCGTTGATAACTGTGATATCACTTGATTTGCTGCCGATTCTACCTTAATTAACTCGTCAAGTAACTCAAGTATTTCAGGTTCGACATCTTCTACAGCAGCACCATGCTTTAAGCTAGATTCAATCGCCTGGCAAAGTTTTTGTGTTGTTGGTACGCCGCAATAACAACAAGCTCCATGAAGTTTATGTACAGATGAAAGCATTGATTTTTGATTCAGTTCCTCTAATGCTCTTTTTATGTGTTCTGTGGTAGAAGGCAGGGATACGACTAACATTTTAAGCATATCAAGTGCGAGATCAGTCTTTTGGTTAGCTTGGGTTAAACAAAGCTCCCAATTAAGGGTGAAGGGATCGAAATGGGTAAATTTAGGGCGAGTTTTCCATCGATTGATCACTCCTTTTAGTGCGGCTTCATCGATAGGTTTAGGCAGGTAACCGTCCATACCACTTTGTTGGATTAACTGTCTTTCTTCAGCAATAGCATGAGCTGTTACTGCAATGATAGGTGTATTACGATTTAAAGAATGCTGACGGATCTGCTTAGTTGCGCTGATCCCATCAGTGCCAGGCATCTGTATATCCATAAATATCATATCAAAACTGCGTTCTTGGGCAATTTCTACCGCGCCTTTACCGTTATTGATAACCGTAACCTGACTGACGAGTTCTTTTAAAAGGGTATCAATTAATTTCAGGTTTGCAGGGTTATCATCCACAGCCAGTACATTTAAGGCTTCTCTGAAAATAGGCTTAGGTTGGCTGTTATCCTGACGTTGGTACGTTCTGTCTGATTTTGGGTCGATAAGTGTTTGAGCTAAGGTTTTCTCACTGACCGGCGCAGGTAAAATTTTGTCCACTGAGCCTAAAACGGTGTGCAATTCTTGTTTATTCGTACAAAATAAGAGAACTACATATTGGCATTGTGCCTTAATTGTTTTCAATTGAATGGAAAAATCGACATCTGGATTGAGTGCCTTACAACTGACAATACCATAGTCATAGATAAGCGATTTATTGGGGGAATGTGTTGATAACTGATCGATGCAATGAATACTGGTTGTTTTCATTCCCCATTGATCAAAATGTTTCATTAATATGCTGTTTGACAGTGTTCTTGGCTCTAGTAAAAGCAGGGTTTTATTGAGTAATGTTTTGGTTTCCAGAAAATTCATGACAGGATATTGGCTAATTTCTAAAGGAAGAGTAAACCAGAAAGTTGATCCAACATCAGCTTCAGATTGGCAGCCAATTTGTCCGCCCATTCTATTGACTAGGCGTTTAGTGATGATCAAGCCTAGGCCTGTTCCGCCAAAGCGACGTGAAATAGAGGAGTCAGCCTGCCCGAAGGCTTGAAACAGTATTTCTTGCTGATAGGCGTCTATGCCAATACCAGTATCAGTTATTTCACACCGAAAGTTGACTTTACTTTTTGTGCTTTCTGTTAATTTAAGAGTTAAGTGGACGCTACCTTTATCAGTGAACTTAATTGCATTACCGATTAAATTGGTGAGGATCTGAGTGAATCGCATCGCATCACCACAGAGGTCATCTGGGATAGTAGGGTCGATGTCAATAGCCAGTTCGATGTCTTTTTCTCTGGCACTGTTTGACAATAAAGTGACGGTATCATCGATAATTTCACGTAAGGAAAAAGGTAAGCTCTCTATCACCAGTTTTCCTGCTTCTAGCTTAGAGAAGTCTAAAATGTCATTAATAATTTTGAGTAAATTTGCTGCACTTTTTTCGATGGTGTTGATGTAGTCTTGTTGGCTTGAGTGTAAAGGTGTTTTTAAGAGCTGCTTAGCAAATCCTATCACGCCATTAAGTGGTGTTCTGAGTTCATGTGACATATTGGCTAAAAATTCTGATTTAATTCGACTTGCTTCAAGTGCGCGTTTTTTAGCTAAATCTAACTCAACGTTTTGGATCTCAATCTGTTCTAATGTTTCTCTTAGATCTGAAGTTGCTTGATCTATATTTTGTTGCATCTCGTCATGGTATTCCGATAGTGAACTCGCCATGGCATTTATGCCACGTCTCAGTAAATCCAGCTCGCCAATTAAATTACCATTGACTCGGGTATCGAGTTTACCTTCTCGAATTTTAGCCACCACTCTGACCATCTCTGTAATAGGTTGTGTTACATTTTTAACCAGACGAAAGGTAAAGAGTAGATTAAGTTGAACACCGATCAATACAATAATAAAGGCAGCTACAGCCGCTCTGTGCTGCTCAAGTAAGGAGTTCTCTTTATTGACGAGTATGGCAATGTAGCCCAACTTCGTTGGTATTAATTGTTGTGGATCTTTGAAATCAAAAGCATTTAATTGAAGATCATAATCGGAGGAGAAAATAGGGCTGCGTAAAATGAAACTATCACCGACTTGCTCCAACTCCGTTCTTAGTAGTGAACTTAGTGGCTTGTTATAGCGCATAAGTTCGTGGTTTTTATAGTGATGAGAGGTTACTACTATATTGTTTTTATTATCAAAAATGGCAATGAATTGCACTAAAGATGATTTATTAAGTTGGGCTGCGGTGATTAATTTTTTAGTTGTTTCAAAATCTTTATTCTTCAGTCCTATCTCTGCGGCAATCGCAAGCGGTTCAATAATATTGCCACCTTGTTCGATGAGTGTTTCTTCGAGTTCATAAAAACGATTTATGGTAAAATAACTCCCTAATAATATGCCAACAAGGATCGTCGGGGCTAACGCCAATACAAGCACCCATGATCTAAGGCTATATTTTGTCATGTTGTAAGCTTTATTCATTAGGTTCGCTGATTTACCTCGTTCTCGACACACGTTACACTAGACTGCCAGAAGTCAGGTTGTCTTGGCCAGTATTATTATTGATTTAGAGGCCTAAATGGCACAGTTTTTTAAAGCAAAACCAAACAGTTCAACGAAGCTCTCGGCAAAAATATCACTCAAAGTGGCCCGATTGGATCATTTAGGGGCTGGTATTGCTCAATATCAAGGTAAAGTTGTATTTATTTCAGGTGTCTTACCTGACGAACAAGTAACAGTTCAGCTAACAGACCAGAAAAAACGCCATTCTAGAGCCAAGCTGTTAACACTAGAGTCTAGCTCAAAGGATCGAGTGGAGCCTAAATGTGGTCATTACAATGAGTGTGGTGGTTGTGATCTTCAGCATCTAGCATTAGATAAGCAACGTAGCCATAAAGAATCTGTCTTGATCGGATTGATGGGAAAATTGAGTCATGCCAAAGTAGAAACCTTAGCGCCTGCTATTACCAGTGAGCAATGGGCCTATCGTCGCCGTGCACGCTTAGCAACCTATTATAATCAAGAGACAAAAAAAATCACGTTAGGTTTTAGAGCGAAATCGAGTAAAGAGGTGATCAGTATCACTGATTGTCCGGTTCTTGCGACAGCACTGACGGTGTTAATCTCACCGCTATCTAAGGTGTTAAATCAACTGTCAGGCAGAAAGGCTTTAGGCCATGTTGAGCTTATTGATGTTGATAATGGCCAGTTTGTTGTTGTGAGAATGACAAAGTCGTTATCGGATAATGATAACGAAAGATTAAGCTTGTTTGCCAAGCAACACGGCATAAATTTGATTGTACAGGGCAATGAGGGGGATTTTTCTGTACTCGAAGGCTCTAAAGAACGTCCTTTTTATACCTTAAACGGTGAACTGAAGTTGAGCTTTACACCGGGAAGTTTTGTTCAGGTTAATGGGAATATTAATGCTGCTATGGTTGAACAGGCTGTTGAATGGCTGCAAGTTAAGTCTGGTGAGCGTGTATTGGATCTTTTTTGCGGTGTGGGGAATTTTAGCTTGCCGCTGGTTAAATCCGGTGCGCAAGTCATTGGGGTTGAGGGTGTACCAGAGATGGTTGCTCAAGCGAGAATCAATGCCAAGCAAAGTGGTTTGTCTAATGTGAGTTTTTTTCACACAGATTTAAGTGCTGATCTGTCACAAGAACCTTGGTTAGGAAAAGTAGATAAGTTATTGCTTGATCCAGCAAGAGCGGGGGCATTTGAAAGCCTTCAGTGGTTGAAAAAGATGAAGCCTAAAGCGATAGTTTATGTTTCCTGTGATCCATCAAGTTTAGCCAGAGACAGTGAATCCTTGTTAAAGCATGGCTATAAACTGAAAAAAATGGGGTTAATTGATATGTTTCCACAAACGCATCACATTGAATCCATGGCATTGTTTGAATTAACTTGAACTTGAGATAAATAATGTCAAAATTGTTTGGAATTTAATATGATTGATTTGTATTACGTAAATTTTTAGTGGTCCATTGTTTTTGATTTAACGTTAAGGATGAGATTGAGATGGTATCTGTTCGAGAAGCACATTTTAGCGATCCTAATTTTCAGCTGGAAGAGTGGGTCAACCGTTACATTAGTGATACGGATGAAGCCCAAATATTGCTCGAACTTATCAGCCGTATCGAGATCATGCTTGCCAATAGCAAACAAGATAATACTACCTGGCTTGCACGCGCCAGAGAGATGATTGAGATTTTAGCGCCATTAAATATGGATATTGAAACCTTGCAAGCATCAGTATTGTTTATTGTCTTTGATGCTGGCATCTTATCCAAAGCGGCACTAGAGGAGAGATTTAGTAGTGGGCTTTCCCGATTAGTGATGAGTGTCGAGACAATGAATGCCATTGGTGCTCTTAAAGTCAATAATCAGTCACGTACCAGTGATGTCAAAATAGATAATATTCGTCGTATGTTACTGGCGATGGTCGAAGATGTACGCGCAGTGGTTATTAAACTAGCAGAACGGATTTGCCTGCTTAGAGAAAGTAAAAATGCCAGTGAAGAGTCGCGGGTCTTATTGGCACGTGAGATTGCAGATATTTACGCACCCCTAGCTAACAGGCTGGGTATTGGTCAGCTTAAATGGGAACTTGAAGATATCTCTTTTCGCTACTTACATCCAAAAACTTACCAAGAGATAGCGAAGCAGCTTGATGGTAAGCGTTTAGATCGTGAGACTTTTATTGATGATTTTGTTCAACAACTTCAGACTAGACTCGATAAAGATCAAATCAGAGCGAAAGTCTATGGTCGTCCTAAACATATCTACAGTATCTGGAAGAAAATGAGAGGTAAAGATCTCAAGTTTGATGAACTGTTTGATGTTCGCGCGGTACGAATCGTCACCGACAGACTACAAGACTGCTATGGGGCGCTAGGTGTTGTGCACACTCTTTGGCATCATATCCCACGTGAATTTGATGATTATGTGGCTAATCCCAAACCTAATGGGTATCAATCTATTCACACGATAGTCGTTGGACCAGAAGGGAAAACCGTTGAAATACAAATACGCACAGAGCAGATGCATGAGGATGCAGAGCTCGGGGTGGCAGCACACTGGAAGTATAAAGAAGGGGCAAGTGGGGGTAAGCAAAGTGGTTATGAAGAAAAAATAAACTGGTTACGTAAAATTCTTCAATGGCAGGAGGATGTGGCGGAAAGTGGTAACTTGGTTGAAGAGGTGCGTAGCCAAGTATTTGAAGATCGTGTGTATGTATTTACACCCAGTGGTGAAGTTGTCGATTTGCCATTAGGATCTAGTGTGCTGGATTTTGCTTATTATATTCACTCACATGTTGGACATAAGTGCATTGGTGCTAAGGTTGATGGTCGTATTGTACCTTTTACTTATCAAGTCGAAACTGGCCAGCGTGTTGAAATTATTACCTCTAAACATCCCAACCCTAAGCGTGATTGGTTAAATCCTAATTTAGGTTATATTCGAACTTCACGGGCTCGTTCTAAAATTCAACATTGGTTTAAACAGCAAGATAGAGATAAAAATATCGTTGCAGGTAAAGAAATGTTAGAAGTGGAATTAGCCAGATCTGGGCTTAAAATTAAAGATGCTCAAAGTGCCGTCGAGCGTTTTAATTTAGTGAGTATGGATGATTTATTGGCGAGTATCGGAGGAGGAGATGTACGTCTTAATCAAGTGGTTAATCATGTCCAAAGTCAGATGCATATTAACCAGATTGATGATGAAACAGCAGTTGAAGATCTGGTTAAAAAGGGCGGAATTAAATCGAAGAAAGAAAATAGAGGTCAGGTAGAAGTCAACGGTGTTGGTAATTTAATGAGTCATATCGCTCGTTGCTGCCGGCCTGTACCGGGTGATGAAATATTCGGTTTTATTACCAAAGGCCGAGGTATTTCTGTTCATCGTGCTGATTGTGAGCAGGTGAAAGAGTTGATAAGAGTACAACCTGAGCGAGCCGTTGATGTGGTGTGGGGGGAGCATTACTCTGGCGGTTACAAAATACGCTTACGTATTATTGCCAATGATCGCTCTGGGTTACTTAAGGATCTCACTTCGGTTTTAGCAGCTGAAAAGTCTCATGTGATGGCCATGAGTTCATCATCAGATGTGAAAACACAAACAGCAATGATTGAACTTGAACTTGAGCTGTATAATTTAGATGGGCTTTCACGTGTGATGGCTAAACTAACTCAGATTGAAGGCGTGAGTGAAGCAAGAAGAGTGTAACAACTTTGATAATGTTAAAAATGGCGACTTAGGTCGCCATTTTTATGTTCCAGTAAATAATTTTAGGATGTGGTGATGCACAATAACGATATTCAACCTCTGATAGACATTATGACTAAGCTCAGAGATCCTCAAACAGGTTGTTCTTGGGACAAGGCTCAGAGTTTCGACACTATTGTTCCATTTACCTTAGAAGAAGCCTATGAAGTGGCAGATACCATAGAGAGAGCCGCCATCGATGAATTACCCGATGAACTGGGCGACCTTCTGTTTCAAGTGGTTTTTTATTGTCAGCTGGGTAGAGAGAAAGGGATGTTTGATTTTGGTGATGTGGTAGATAGAATTTGTCATAAATTGACAGCCCGTCATCCTCATGTTTTTGGGTCGTTAAAAGAGATGAGCGCCGAGCAGGTTAAAGAGAATTGGGAGAAGATAAAAACGAAAGAGCGTGCTGATAAAAATCAACATTCTGTATTGGATAATATTCCATTGGGTTTACCTGCATTGTCTCGTGCTGTAAAAATTCAACAACGGGTTGCTCGAGTGGGCTTTGATTGGGCTGAGCTTGGGCCAGTCATTGATAAAATCCATGAAGAAATAAGTGAAGTTATCCATGAGGTTGAGCAGCAAGAGGTGAGTGAAGAAAAAGTACAAGATGAGGTGGGTGATCTGTTTTTTGCAGTTGTCAATCTTGCTCGGCATTTAGGGGTTGAACCCGAGCAAGCATTACGGCGTGCTAACAGCAAGTTTGAACGGCGTTTTAGAGGGGTAGAATTATTTGCAAATCAATCAGATAAGTCAATGGATGAACATACTTTAGATGAACTAGAACAATACTGGAATGAAGTAAAATCACATGAGTAAGCGATCAAATGAACATTTTATAATAATCTTGTTTGTCGAATGGCTCGCTTTTTGGTATAATATCTCCCCGTCCTAGTGCTTAATTACAAGCACGTATTTCCAACTCATTTTCTCAGGTTCATAATGACTACAAGGTATATCTTCGTTACTGGTGGCGTGGTTTCATCACTAGGTAAAGGCATTGCAGCAGCATCTCTGGCTGCAATTTTAGAGGCCCGTGGCCTAAATGTAACCATTATGAAACTGGATCCTTATATTAATTTGGATCCAGGGACGATGAGCCCGACACAGCACGGTGAAGTCTTTGTAACAGAAGACGGTGCTGAAACGGATCTTGACTTAGGTCACTACGAACGTTTTATTCGTACCAAGATGAACCGTCGTAATAACTTTACTACGGGTCGTATTTACTCAGAAGTGCTTCGTAAAGAGCGTCGCGGTGATTACTTAGGTGCCACCATTCAGGTTATCCCACATATTACTAATGCCATCAAAGAGAAGGTATTAGCAGGTGGTGAAGGCCATGATGTTGCCATTGTTGAGATTGGTGGAACGGTTGGTGACATTGAGTCTTTACCATTTTTGGAATCTATTCGTCAGTTAGGTGTAGAATTAGGTCGTCAACGCACCTTGTTTATGCACTTAACTTTAGTGCCATTCCTTGGTGCAGCAGGCGAAGTGAAAACAAAACCGACACAACATTCAGTGAAAGAGCTTCGATCCATCGGTATTGCACCTGATGTTCTGGTATGTCGTGGTGATAGGCCTATTCCATCCAATGAAAAAGCGAAAATTTCACTTTTTTGTAATGTGGAGGAGCGCGCTGTTATCTCGCTTAAAGACGTTGACAGTATTTATAAAATTCCTGCTCTACTGAAGGCGCAAGCTTTAGATGAATTAGTGGTTAAACGTTTTGGTATCGATTGTCCTGAAGCCGACTTACATGAGTGGGAACAGGTTATTTATCAAGAAGCCAACCCTATCGGCGATGTGACTATCGGTATGGTAGGTAAATATATTGAGTTACCTGATGCCTATAAATCTGTTAACGAAGCACTTAAACACGCAGGATTGTTTAATCGTGTTTCGGTTAACATAAAGTATATTGATTCCCAAACCGTTGAAGCGAAAGGCGATGAAGTGCTTCAAGGATTAGATGGTATCTTAGTGCCAGGTGGTTTTGGTGAGCGTGGTGTAGAAGGTAAAATCGTTGCTGCTAAGTATGCACGTGAAAATAACCTCCCTTATTTTGGTATTTGTTTAGGCATGCAAGTTGCTCTGATTGAGTTCGCTCGTCATGTTGCAGGTTTAGAAGACGCACATTCAACAGAGTTTAATAAGGAAACACCGCATCCTGTTGTGGGCCTCATCACAGAATGGATTAATGAAGATGGTGATGTTGAAGAGCGTCACGAAAAATCCGATCTCGGTGGAACGATGCGCCTAGGTGCTCAGCTTTGTCACCTAAAAGAAGGCACCAAAGCCAGTGCGGCATATGAAGCGAATACTTGTGTTGAACGTCATCGTCATCGTTATGAAGTGAACAATCACTATAGAGCTCGTCTTGAGGAAGCAGGTCTTGTATTTAGTGGACTGTCTTCAGATCGTCAACTTGTTGAGATGATTGAATTGCCAGACCATCCTTGGTTTGTAGCAGGTCAATTTCACCCTGAATTTACATCAACGCCACGTGATGGACAACCATTGTTTGTTGGGTTTATTGCCGCTGCAGCAGCATATCAAAAACGTGATTTAGGATAAAGTAAGACTCCATTAGAGATAAAGTTTGTCAGCAACTTGTTTGATGATACTGTATTTTACAGTGGATATAATTGAATATATCCTTGTACCATTTAGGTGTATATGCATTATAAAGTTAGCTGATGAACCTTAAAATTTTTGTTGTTGATTTTGGTGAATAGATTTCATTTTTATTAAATTTAAACCGAGGGAATTATGGCTAAAATTATTAACGTCATTGGTCGCGAGATCATGGATTCACGTGGTAATCCAACAGTAGAAGCTGAAGTTCATTTAGAAGGTGGACTTTACGGTATGGCGGCTGCACCATCAGGTGCATCTACTGGTAGTCGTGAAGCATTAGAGCTGCGCGATGGCGATAAAGCTCGTTATATGGGCAAAGGTGTATTGACAGCGGTTGCTAATATCAATGGGCCGATCCGTGATGTGCTGATGGACAAAGATGCGACATCTCAAGCTGACATTGATCAATTGATGATTGACTTAGATGGAACAGAGAATAAAGATAAGCTAGGTGCTAACGCGATTCTGGCTGTCTCTCTTGCTACCGCTAAGGCTGCTGCTGCATTTAAAGGCATACCTTTATATGCGCATATCGCTGAGTTAAATGGTACTCCAGGCCAATATTCTATGCCCGTGCCTATGATGAATATTTTAAATGGTGGTGAGCATGCCGATAATAATGTAGATATTCAAGAGTTTATGGTTCAACCCGTTAGTGCTAAGACGTTTCGTGAAGCATTACGTGTTGGTGCTGAGATTTTTCATAGCCTGAAGAAAGTATTACAAGACAAAGGGTTGAGCACATCTGTAGGCGATGAAGGTGGTTTTGCACCTAATTTAGCCTCTAACGCAGACGCGCTTGCAATGATTAAGGTTGCTGTTGAGAAAGCGGGCTATAAGCTAGGTGAAGATGTGACATTAGCACTTGATTGTGCTGCTTCTGAGTTTTATAAAGATGGCCAATATAATTTAACGGGTGAAGGTAAAGTTTTTTCTGCAAATGGTTTTTCTGATTTCCTTAAATCATTGACTGAAGAGTATCCAATTGCTTCAATCGAAGATGGTCTGGATGAATCAGATTGGGAAGGGTGGGCATATCAGACGAAAATTATGGGTGATAACATCCAGTTAGTCGGTGATGATCTATTTGTTACCAATACTAAAATTTTACAGCGTGGTATTGACAATAACATTGCTAATTCAATCTTGATTAAGTTTAATCAAATTGGTTCTTTAACTGAGACGCTAGCTGCTATTAGCATGGCAAAAAAAGCAGGGTATACCGTGGTTATTTCACATCGTAGTGGTGAAACGGAAGATTCAACCATTGCCGATCTAGCAGTGGCTACCTCTGCAGGACAAATTAAAACGGGTTCATTATGCCGTTCTGATCGTGTAGCCAAGTATAATCAATTGCTTCGTATTGAAGAGCAATTGGGTGACAAAGCCCCTTATAATGGCCGTCGTGAAATTAAAGGCCAATTATAATCAATACAAGTAATGTTGTCATCGGTTAGATAATCGTCGTCATTAATAGCAATTAAATGATAGCTTTGCTAGAAAAGGTCACCACTAGGTGGCCTTTTTTGTTATTATTACTAGAAGTTTGTCAAATTTTCAACTGTGGGAATTTAACTCATAATGAAACGTCTCCTATTTGCATTGGCATCACTGCTAGGTTTGTTGCAGCACCAACTTTGGGTCGGAGCAAACAGCCTACCTGAATCGTTTCAACTGAAAGAACAGATATCTCTCCAGCAAGCGAGTAACGCTAAGTTGATTGCTAGAAATCAAGTACTCAGAGAGGAAATTATTGATTTAAGTAGTGGCACTGAAGCGTTAGAAGAGCGAGCGAGGAATGAGCTTGGCATGGTAAAGGAAGGGGAAACATTTTTTCGTGTTGTCGGTGATAAACGAGCAAGTGAAGTGTCGAGTCATTAACTCCTCTTTAATATAATATGAGCTTTGAATTATGAATGATCATCAAGACAAGATTGTTGCTATTGTACCCGCAGCAGGGATTGGTAGTCGTATGGGGGCTGAGATCCCTAAGCAATACCTTCAGATTAATGGCACTACCATTTTAAGCTTAACATTACTCATACTCTTGGAGCACCCTAAGATCAATAAGGTGGTGGTGGCACTGCACCCAGATGACAATCTATTTCATACGTTAGCTCAGGCATCTCACCCTAAACTACAAACCGTGATCGGTGGAAATGAACGTGCCGATTCTGTTTTAGCTTGTTTACATGACATTGAAGATGATACTTGGGCTTTAGTACATGATGCAGCGCGTCCCTGTTTGACTCATGAGGATATTGATAGGCTTATTGGATCGAGAGAACAATTTCCTCAAGGCGCTATATTAGCAGCGCCAGTTAGGGATACAATGAAACGGGGTAAGTGTGATGGAACCATAGCTAAAACGGTTTGCCGCGAGCAGCTTTGGCATGCATTGACCCCGCAATTTTTTTTAGGCTCTGAGCTGAAAAATAACTTAAGTTTAGCCCTATCCGAGAATGTCACTATTACCGATGAAGCTTCTGCAATGGAGTGGTCAGGGATTTCACCTGGGTTAATTTCGGGAAATGTAGAAAATATTAAGATCACGCATCCTGATGATCTTCGACTAGCAAAATTATTTTTAGCTAATTAATTTTATAATGATATTTTTCCGTTGAATTGTCGTTATAACCTATTAGAGCTGATGGTTTAAGTGATGGCTGTCAGTGAATGGATTTAAAATGAATATACGTATTGGTCATGGGTTTGATGTGCATAAGTTTGGTGGTGACTTACCCTTATTATTAGGTGGGGTTAATGTGCCTTATGAAACAGGTTTAATCGCGCATTCTGATGGTGATGTTGTATTACATGCCATTAGTGATGCTGTTCTTGGGGCCGTAGGACTGGGTGATATAGGTAAACACTTTCCAGATACTGATACTAATTTTAAGGGCGCCGATAGCCGTCATTTATTACGTCATTGCTATCAACTTGCTAAAGATAAAGGCTTTTATATTGGCAACCTAGATGTGACTATTATTGCTCAAGCACCAAAAATGTCACCTCATATTGAGGCGATAAGACAAGTATTATGTCAAGATTTTGAGACTGCACTTGATAATATCAATGTGAAAGCGACAACAACTGAAAAATTGGGTTTTACTGGGCGTAAAGAGGGGATCGCCGTAGAAGCGGTGATTTTAGTGCAGAAAATATAATAAATATGCACTTATGTTATTTCAAAGTGAGTCAAATTCATATTTAGTACCTAATTAGTTGCCCAATAGAGAGAACAGAGTCACCATGATTGAACTTCATTTTTTACACGGTAAACCCATTTCTAAAGCGGATCTACGCACTTATAATAGCGACTTTCAAGTTCAGGAAATTTTGCCTTTTACACCTACTGGTGAAGGAGAGCATCATTTACTTCATATTCGTAAAGAGGGTCTGAACACTAATGATGTTGCTACCCTCTTATCTGGGTTTGCTCATGTCCATCCTAAAGAGGTGACATATGCTGGTCAAAAAGATAAAAACGCTATTACTGAACAGTGGTTTGGCGTGCGGATACCAGGAAAAGAGACTCCAGATTGGGCAACTCTGAATAGTCAACAGTTAACCATTTTATCCAGTAGCCGCCATAATAAAAAATTGCGCATCGGTGCTTTAGCAGGTAACCGTTTTACTTTAACATTGCGTAATGTTGATCATATGGATGAGGTTATTAAACGTCTCGAACTGGTAAATAAAACCGGTGTACCTAACTATTTTGGTGAACAAAGGTTCGGTCATGATGGTAAAAATCTCATATTTGGTCGTCAAATGCTAGCAGGGCGAAAAGTGAAGGATAGAAAGAAACGCAGTATGTATTTGTCTGCAGTTCGTTCTTATTTGTTTAATATTTCAGTATCTGCAAGGTTAGTTGAACATCGTTTAGATAAGTTGGTTGGCGATTGTGTGATGTTAGCTGGCAGTAAAAGCTATTTTACTGCTGAGCAGTGGGATGATGCGATGGTGAAACGTCTTGATGAAAAAGACATTCAACTTTCAGCACCTATGTGGGGCAGGGGAGCTTCTTTACCACAAGGTGAAGCTGCAGATTTTGAAACCAAGGTGTTAGCAGATTTTGAAGCTGAACGTGATGGTTTAGAGCATGCGGGGTTAACGCAAGAACGTCGTACACTGCTATCTGAGCCACAACATTTAAGTTATGAGAAACAAAGTGATGATGTGATAGTTATTAAGTTTGCGTTACCAGCGGGCTGCTATGCGACATCTGTACTGAGAGAAATTTTTGATTATGAAGATGTTAACGATCGTGAGTTTCATGCTCGTCAACAAATAAGAAAAGATTTGAGTGGATTGTAAACAAGGATCTTCAGGTTAACGAAAAGAAAATAGACATTGGCAAATAAATGATAAAAATTCTGATAAGTAATGATGATGGTGTCACAGCACCTGGGATTGTGGCGTTAACCAATGCTTTGGCAGTTTTCTATGAAGTGATGACTGTAGGACCTGATCGCAATTGTTCTGGTGCAAGTAATTCTTTAACGTTAACTAACCCTTTACGCATTAATACATTAGATAATGGTTATGTGTCGGTAAGTGGGACACCTACCGATTGCGTTCATTTGGCTATCAGGGAGTTATATACTGATGAGCCTAATATGGTGGTTTCAGGGATTAATGCAGGGGCTAATTTGGGTGATGATACTCTGTATTCAGGTACTGTGGCTGCAGCGATGGAAGGGCGTTTTCTTGGATTGCCAGCCATAGCTGTTTCTTTAGTGGGCCCTACACTTAAGCATTATGATAGTGCAGCTTATTTTACCTGTAAAATAATTAAAGGCTTGTTAAAAAGCCCCATAGACCAAGATCAAATTCTGAATATTAATGTGCCAGATCTGCCCATCGAACAGATTAAAGGAATTAAAGTGACGCGATTGGGTGCTAGGCATAAGGCTGCTGGCATGGTTAAAACTTTGGATCCGTCTGGGCGTGATATATTTTGGCTAGGCCCACCAGGTGAAGAACAAGACGCTAGCGAAGGGACAGATTTTCACGCGGTGAATAATGGGTTTGTTTCAGTGACGCCACTAACGGTTGATCTCACTGCATTTAATCAAATTACATCAATGGAACAGTGGATAGATAGAATATGAATTGGGTCGCGACAACGGCAGCACTGAATTTAGCAAAAAACTTGCGTGATTTAGGGCTCAAGGATGAAACCGTTTTACAGGCTGTTGCTAATACTCCTCGGGAGCTATTTCTTGATGCCGCACTTGAACATAAGGCCTATGAAAACACAGCCCTGCCGATCGGAATGGGGCAAACGATTTCTCAACCTTATATCGTCGCCAGAATGACGGAATTATTGTTGGAACATTGCCCTGCTAAGGTGCTCGAAATTGGTACTGGTTCGGGTTATCAATCGGCTATTTTAGCGCAACTGGTTCCAGAGTTATGCACTGTTGAGCGGATTAAAGGGTTACAGATCCAAGCAAGACAAAGGTTGAAACGTTTAGATTTACATAATGTCTCTTTTAAATACGGGGATGGATGGAAAGGTTGGCTTAATAAGGGACCTTTTGATGCCATTATCGTGACAGCCGCAGCCAGTACCGTCCCCGAGGCTTTACTTACTCAACTTGCTGATAATGGTGTGTTGATTATTCCTGTTGGAGAGGCTTCACAACAGCTTTTAAAAGTTGTGCGTCAAGGTGAAAAGTTCAGTTCAAAAGTGGTAGAAATTGTGCGTTTTGTACCTTTAGTCAATGGTGAGCTTGCATAGTTATAAGCTGTTAATCCGTTGACTTTATGGTATTAATATTTATTTCAGTAAATAATTATATGGAGTTAGGTGATTTCTTTGGTTGTTAAAATAAAGATGAGCTGGTACGTTCAATTTTTGTGTATTATTTGTTTTGTTATCACTGGTTGTAGTTTTCAGTCCGAACGACCTGCTCCCGTGTCCAGCGTGACTACGCCTGTTAAGACTGCTTATATTAAAGGAGCATTAAAATCTGATTTTTATTACGTAAAGCAAGGTGATACACTTTATTCAATTGCGTGGGCATCTGATAATGATTTTATCAATTTAGCTAACAAAAACAAGCTGAAGAAGCCATATACAATCTTTCCTGGTCAAAGGCTAAACCTTAATTTGGAATTAAATGAAGCTAATGCCACAGTGGCTAAGGTTAAACCAAATAATAGTCGTAATAGCGCAGTGTATAAGGGAGAACCTATTGTGGAACAAAAGGTTAATTCAAATATTGCGACAAAAAAGACTCAAATAATCTCAGAAAAAAAATCTCTTGATCAACAGCCAAATCATGCGTACTCTGTAACAACTAGTCAACAAGATGTTAACGGTCTTATCCACAGGCCTAAAGAAGAATTACCTACAATTGTTACTCGTTGGCAATGGCCAGTGAAAGGTAAGTTGATTGGTACTTTTTCTGCCAAAGAGCAGGGAAATAAAGGAATTAAGATTGCGGGAAACCGAGGTGACATAATTAAAGCTGCCGCAGATGGACGAGTCGTCTACGCAGGTAGTGCACTTCGAGGGTATGGTAACTTAGTGATAGTCAAACATAGTGATGACTACCTCAGTGCTTATGCTCATGCAGATAGTATCTTAGTTAAAGAAAAACAGTTTGTTACCATTGGACAAACATTAGCGAAAATGGGCGATACAGGTACGGATAGGATCATGTTACATTTTGAGATCCGACATCATGGTAAATCTGTTAACCCTATGAAATATTTACCTAAGCAATAATGGTTTAGGGCCGTTTTGGCAATTGGAGGATATTAACGTGAAGTAATCAAATTGAGCAAAATTTGGGAGATCATTTTATGGGTCGTAAAACAAATACAGCAGTAGCAGAGCCTTTAGTGGATTTAACTAAGGTTGAGTCCGACATTATTACCGAAACAACAGGAACAAAAGCAGAAGGAGCTGAGCTTGATAATCAAGTTCAGGATGATTTGCAAAAAAACCTGGATGCAACTCAGTTGTATTTGAGTGAAATTGGTTTTTCCCCCTTACTCAGTGCAGAAGAAGAGGTGTATTTTTCACGTAAGGCTTTGAAAGGCTGTGATAAGTCCCGTAACCGTATGATTGAAAGTAATCTAAGGCTTGTGGTTAAAATTGCCCGTCGTTATAACAACCGTGGTCTTGCTCTACTTGATCTGATTGAAGAGGGAAATTTGGGGTTGATAAGAGCGGTTGAAAAATTTGATCCTGAAAGAGGGTTCCGATTTTCTACCTATGCAACTTGGTGGATCCGCCAAACGATAGAACGTGCGATTATGAATCAAACAAGAACGATTCGCCTGCCAATCCATGTTGTTAAAGAGTTGAATGTTTATCTACGTACGGCAAGAGAATTAGCTCATAAATTAGATCATGAACCTACAGCTGAAGAAATAGCTGATAAACTCGATCTTCCCAGTTCAGATGTCAGCCGTATGCTGAAGCTTAATGAAAGAATCACCTCTGTCGATACACCGCTTGGTGGTGATAACGATAAGGCGTTGCTCGATGTATTAGCTGATGATGATAATGTCGGTCCTGACTATAAGGTTCAGGATGAAGATATGTCTAAGTCGGTGGTTAAGTGGTTAGATGAACTTAACACTAAGCAAAGAGAGGTGTTAGCACGTCGTTTTGGTCTGTTGGGATACGAGCCTTCGACACTTGAAAATGTCGGAAAAGAAATTGGGCTGACGAGGGAGAGAGTACGTCAGATCCAAGTAGAAGCTTTGAAGCGACTTAAAGATCTGCTAAGCGCTCAAGGGTTATCTGTAGAGGCGATATTTAAAATTTAGCCGTTTAACGTTAGGCTAATTTTACTTGAGTTAACAATAATTAAAAAGCGCACTTCATTGTGCGCTTTTTAATGGTGGTAATATTGTTATCTAATGACTTAATTTCTTGAGTTCATATAAGATGTCTAGTGCTTGTTTAGGGCTTAATTCATCAGGCTTGATTGAGTCCATCGTCTCCTGAAGAAGAGAGGTTACTGGTTCTGGAAATGTCATTGTTTGTTGCATGCTTTGTGATGACGATCGTTCAGAATGATTGGCATTACGGCTTTCCAGATGATGTAATTTATGTTTTGCAGCTAAAATAACAGAGTTAGGTACCCCTGCCAGTGCAGCAACTTGAAGGCCATAGCTTTTACTGGCGGCGCCATCCTGAACAGCGTGCATAAAGACGATGCTATCACCGTGTTCAATCGCATCTAAATGAACATTAGCCACATTTGAGATGAGTTCTGGTAGCTGAGTGAGCTCAAAATAATGGGTGGCAAATAAGGTCATTGCTTGAATTTTCTGAGCGAGGTATTCCGCTGCTGACCAAGCGAGTGATAGGCCATCGTAAGTAGAAGTTCCTCGTCCTATTTCATCCATTAAGACTAAACTGTTTGGGGTTGCATTATGAAGAATATTAGCGGTTTCAGTCATTTCAACCATGAATGTCGAACGACCTGATGCAAGGTCATCTGCAGCACCAATACGGGTAAATATGCGATCAATCGGGCCGATAATAGCACTTTGAGCGGGCACGTAGCAGCCGATATGTGCCATCAATGTGATCAAAGCCACTTGTCTCATATACGTCGATTTACCGCCCATATTCGGGCCTGTCACTATCAGCATTTTACGTGTTGGATTCAGTACTACGGGATTAGCGATAAAAGGAGTTTGACTCACTTGTTCGATAACCGGATGTCGACCTGATTCTATTTGTATTCCTGAGGTTTCGCTTAACATGGGTTTTTGGTAGTTAAGCGTATCTGCTCGCTCTGCAAAGTTGGTGATCACATCAAGTTCTGCAGCACCTTGAGCAAACTGCTGAAGTGGATGAAGTTGAGGTAAAATTAAATCAAAAAGTTGTTCCCATAATTGTTTCTCAAGTGCTAATGCTTTACCTTGGCTAGACAGGACTTTTTCTTCATGTTCTTTGAGCTCAGCGACAATATACCGTTCTGTATTTTTGAGTGTTTGTCTGCGTTGATAACTAAGGGGCACAAGATCAGACTCTCTACGACTGACTTCAATATAGTAGCCGTGCACACGGTTATAACCGACTTTTAATGTCGATATACCGGTAGCTTCTTTTTCTCTTGCTTCAAGCTCTGCCAAATAATCTGTCGCACCTTGACTTAAATCACGCCATTCATCTAATTCGGTATTGTAACCGGTTTTTAATACCCCACCATCACGGATAAGCATAGGAGGATTATCGATGATGGCACTATCTAGTAATGCCAGCTCTTGCGGAAATTCACTGATCTTACGGGCAAGCAATTTGATGTGTTCTGATTGGCATTTGGCTAGAATTTGTTGGATCTCTGGGAGTATCCCTAAGGCATGTTTAAGACGAGAAAAATCTCTAGGGCGAGCATTCCTTAGAGCTAACCTTGCTGTGATCCGTTCGATGTCTCCTAGTGATTTTAATAAAGGGTAAAGTTCATCATAGAGTCCATTTGCTAATATTTCTTCGAGGGCATTTTGACGCGCTTCAATGTGATTTTTATTACGTAATGGCTCATGTATCCACCTTTGCAACATGCGGCTACCCATAGGTGTGGTGGTATTATCCAACACGGTTGCTAAGGTATTAGTGCGACCACCTTGAAGGTTGGTTGTCAATTCAAGGTTACGTCGAGTCGCTGCATCAAGAATAATACTGTCTCCTTGATTAAACCTAACGATTGAATTGATATGTGGCAGTGCAGTACGCTGAGTATCTTTAACATATTGCATGAGGCAACCAGCAGCCTGGACAGAAAGACGGGCACCATCTAAACCAAATCCGCGTAAATCTTTTGTGTTAAATTGATCTCGTAGTAGTTTTTGACTTGTATTAAAGTCAAATTCCCATTCAGGGCGACGACGTGTACCTTCTAAACTTGCGATAAGGCTCATTTCACTGAAGTCTTCACTATAAAGAAGTTCGGCTGGGCAGGTGCGCTGAAGTTCAGCTTCTAATGCCTCAGATGTGATTAATTCGGCAACAACAAAACGACCAGAGCTGATATCTAAGGTGGCATAGCCAAATCCTGTTTTATCATGATATACAGCAGCAAGTAGATTATCTTGTTTCTCTTGAAGGAGGGCTTCATCTGTAAGCGTACCAGGTGTGACCAGCCGAACAACTTTACGCTCGACAGGACCTTTTGATGTCGCTGGGTCGCCTATTTGTTCGCAAATGGCGACCGAAACTCTGAGTTGAACAAGTTTAGCTAAGTAGCCCTCGACGGCATGATAAGGTAGGCCGGCCATTGGAATAGGATCACCACCACTTTTACCTCTTGCCGTTAGCGATATCCCTAATAATTCAGATGCTTTTTTGGCATCATCGTAAAAAAGTTCATAGAAATCACCCATACGATAGAAGAGAAGCACATCTGGATTTTCGGCTTTTAGCGTCAAATATTGACGCATCATGGGTGTATGTTTTTCTAAATCTTGGGTTGCGATCGCTTTCATTCTACAGCAGGTCTCTTTTCTGACGTATTAATAGGCCGCATGAATGTTTAGTGGCCATAAAGGTTGGCGCCAATATTAGCAATATTTTCTCATCATGAGTCGTTAATTTTAATTAAAAATACGAATGAATAATATCTGTCTAAATAGGCACTTATTATCGAGTGATTATGAGTGAAGAAAAATAATCTTGAACAGCACTTGATACTGTATGACTATACAGTATACTAGTTTGCATATTGAAGCTTCTTTGAAAGCACTTTTAACGAAGTGATGGAGCTATTACAGTTTTTAATCAGCGTAATCGCTGTGACTCTGAGGATACTGGAATGAAGATAGACGCGAACAAAGAGAAAGCACTTAACGCAGTATTAGGCCAAATAGAAAAGCAATTCGGTAAAGGCTCTATTATGAAATTGGGCGAGAACCGTTCGATGGATGTTGAAACTATCTCTACTGGTTCACTTTCTTTAGATGTAGCCTTGGGTGCTGGTGGGCTTCCAATGGGTCGCATTGTTGAAATTTATGGCCCTGAGTCATCAGGTAAAACAACCTTGACGCTTGAAGTGATAGCTGCTGCACAGCGCGAAGGTAAGGTGTGCGCATTTATCGATGCAGAGCATGCTCTCGATCCTATTTATGCAAAGAAACTCGGTGTTGATATTGATAACTTGCTTTGCTCACAGCCAGATACTGGTGAACAGGCGTTAGAGATTTGTGATGCATTAACACGTTCAGGTGCTGTTGATATTATTGTTGTCGATTCCGTCGCTGCTTTAACGCCAAAAGCGGAAATCGAAGGTGAAATCGGTGATTCGCACATGGGGCTTGCTGCTCGTATGATGAGTCAAGCTATGCGTAAACTTGCCGGTAACCTTAAGCAAACTAATACCATGTTAATCTTTATTAACCAAATTCGTATGAAGATTGGTGTTATGTTCGGTAACCCAGAAACAACGACAGGGGGTAATGCACTTAAGTTTTATGCTTCTGTACGCCTTGATATTCGTCGTATTGGTGCGATTAAAGATCGTGATGAAGTCATTGGTAATGAAACTCGCGTTAAAGTGGTTAAAAACAAAATTGCAGCACCATTTAAGCAGGCTGAATTTCAAATTTTATATGGTGAAGGAATTAATCGCACTGGTGAATTGGTTGACTTAGGCGTGGCTCATAAATTGGTTGAAAAAGCGGGTGCTTGGTACAGCTATAAAGGTGATAAAATTGGTCAGGGTCGTGCAAATGCAGGTAAACATTTACTTGAAAACCCGATGATTGCTGAAGAAATCGATACCGCGCTAAGAGCGATGCTGTTAACGCCTGCTGTTCCTGCTGCGGATTCAAGTATCGGCGATGAAAATGTTGATCTTGAAACCGGTGAAGTATTTTAATTTTCTGAATTAATTATCGTTATGAATCATTCAGCACATTATTTTGCGGTTGCGCAACTTGCGCGCCGCGATTACTCTCGCCATGAAGTTCAATGCAAGCTTAAATTGAAAGGTTTTGAATCTGTTGAGATTGAAAAAGCGTTAGATAGATGTGAATCTAGCGGATTTCTTGATGATAAGCGGTATGCAGAATTGCTCATTAGAAGCCATGTTAATAAGGGCCATGGTCCAACACGGATTAGACAAGTTATGGCGCAAAAGGGGCTTGATAAAAATGAAATAAATCTTGCTCTGGATAGCTGTGATTATGATTGGTTTGAGCTTGCGCAGAAAAAAGCGTTAAAGAAATATGGTCACATTCAGATAGAAGATCATAAAGATAAAGTTAGGCGAACTCGCTATCTCTTGGGCCAAGGCTTTGCTTACGATCAGATCTCTTATGCGTTAGAATATGTCTTGTATAAATGAATATTACGTTTAAACAGAGCCTAAATTATGATGACTTTTATGGCTACTCATGATTTGGTTTTGTTAATTAACTGTCTCGAAAACTTATACTCCAGTCACTTCAAAATGCTCATTGCTGAGTTCACATAAGATGGTTGAATGAGGCAGCGATTTGACAATGGTTGCTCCCTTGTTGGTTGCACTAACGTAATGCAGGAGCCGTTACCGAGGAGCAATTAACGCCCTTGAACTCTGCCACTTCTCGACATGCTGGATCTTGAAGTCACTTGGGTATATTCTACAGCTTAATGTGCTTTAGACTGCTAACTTAATTTCTTTTCCATCTCTCCATACTCTAAATTTCTGGTTGTTATCCTATAGACTGATTATAATGTCCGGCTAGATAGTATGTTGGTGATTTTAATACTCACTGTTAGCTTAACTTAATTCAGGATGATTTCATGTATCAAACCACTGCAGCGCTAAGAAGTGCTTTCTTAGCGTATTTCCGCACTAACGGTCATCAGGTTGTAGACAGTAGTTCACTGGTACCTGTTAATGATCCAACCTTATTGTTCACTAATGCAGGTATGAACCAGTTTAAAGATGTATTTCTTGGAGAAGACAAGCGGAGTTACACTCGAGCAACCTCTTCTCAGCGTAGTGTACGCGCGGGTGGTAAGCACAATGATTTAGATAACGTGGGTTATACGGCTCGTCATCACACTTTTTTTGAAATGCTAGGTAATTTTAGTTTTGGTGATTACTTTAAGCGTGAAGCGATTGGATTTGCATGGGATTTTTTAACTCAAGAGTTGAAGCTTCCTAAAGAACGTTTGTGTGTGACTGTCTATGAAACTGATGATGAGGCCTACAATATCTGGACGCAGGAAATAGGTGTTCCAGCGGAAAACCTGATCCGTATTGGCGATAATAAAGGATCCGAATATGCGTCTGATAACTTCTGGCAGATGGGTGATACTGGTCCTTGTGGTCCTTGTTCTGAGATCTTTTATGATCATGGTGAACACATTTGGGGTGGTCGTCCTGGTACCGCAGAAGAAGATGGTGACCGTTTTATTGAGATCTGGAATATTGTATTTATGCAATACAATCGCCAAGCCAATGGTGATATGTTGCCGCTTCCAAAACCGTCAGTCGATACCGGTATGGGGATTGAGCGTATTGCTGCCATTATGCAGGGAGTGCATTCAAATTATGAAATTGATATCTTTCAAACTTTGATTAAGAAAACGGCTGAGATTTTGAAGGTTACAGATTTAAAAAATAAATCATTATGCGTTATCTCAGATCATATTCGTTCTTGCGCCTTCCTTATTGCTGATGGTGTGATGCCATCGAATGAAGGTCGTGGATATGTTCTTCGCCGTATTATTCGTCGAGCAGTGCGTCACGGGAATAAGCTAGGGGCGACAGACTCTTTCTTTTATCAGTTAGTGCCGACTCTTATCGAAGTGATGGGAGATGCCGCCAAAGGTTTAATTACGACACAGGCTATTGTAGAAAAATCATTGAAAGCTGAAGAAGAGCAATTCGCGCGCACTCTAGAGCGTGGTCTCGGCATTCTTGATGGAGCTTTGAATGAATTGAAAGGAAATGTATTAGATGGCGACACCGCATTTAAGCTTTATGATACTTATGGTTTTCCTGTCGATTTGACGGCAGATGTATGCCGAGAGCGTGAGATCACCGTTGATGAAGTAGGGTTTGAAATGGCGATGGCTGCGCAGAGAAGCCGTGCTCAAGCTGCTGGCCAGTTCGATACCGATTACAATGATAAGCTGAAAATTGATGAAGAGACTCATTTTTCGGGTTATACCGAATTAAGAACGCAAAGTAAGGTGACTGCTATTTATAAAGCGGGTGAGCTCACAGATACTTTGAATCTTGATGAAGATGGCGTAATTGTGCTCGATAGCACACCATTTTATGGTGAATCGGGTGGACAATGTGGTGACAAAGGTTTGTTAACTGCCAAAGGTATTGATTTTAACGTTGTAGATACGCAAAAGTACGGACAGGCTATTGGTCATCAAGGACGTTTGAATTCAGGTACTCTTTCCATTGGTGATACTGTCGAAGCTATGGTCGATGAGAAGCTGCGTCATCAAACGGGATTAAATCACTCTGTTACTCACTTATTACACGAATCCTTACGCCAATTACTGGGAACTCATGTTTGTCAAAAAGGCTCTCTAGTTGATTCTGAAAGGCTACGCTTCGACTTTTCTCATTTTGAAAGTGTGAAACCTGAAGAGCTGAAGGCCGTTGAAGATCTTGTTAACACACAGATCCGTCATAACCATAAATTAAGCACAGAAGTGATGGGTATCGAGCAAGCCAAAGAGAAGGGAGCGATGGCACTTTTTGGTGAAAAATATACAGATGAAGTGCGCGTTGTAACCATGGGGGACTTCTCCATTGAACTTTGTGGTGGTACCCATGTTGGTCGCACAGGTGATATTGGTTTGTTTAAAATCACCTCTGAAGGTGGTATTGCAGCTGGTGTACGTCGTATTGAAGCGGTAACGGGTGCTGCTGCGATGGAGTATATTGCAGTGCAAAAAACAGAATTAGATCAAGCTGCTACATTGCTTAAAACAGACAACCAATCAGTTGTTATTAAGCTTAAAGCTCAGTTGGAACGAACCAAACTGCTTGAAAAAGAGTTATCTCAACTTAAGGATAAACTTGCCGCAGCAACAAGTGCAGATTTAGCCAGTGAGGCTGAAAAAATTAATGGCGTTAACGTTTTGGTTAAAAAATTAGTGGGTGTCGATGCCAGTTCGTTACGTGGTTTACAAGACGAGCTTAAACAAAAGTTAGGCTCAGGTATTGTTGTACTTGCTATTAGCGGAGAAGCTAAAGTTAATTTAATTGTGGGTGTCACTAAAGATTTAACCGCTAAGGTCAAAGCGGGAGAGTTGGTGGCATCGATAGCAACCCAAGTTGGTGGTAAAGGTGGCGGACGCCCAGATATGGCACAAGCGGGTGGAACTCAGCCTGAATATTTGGATTTAGCGTTAGAAAAAGTAATACCATGGCTTGCCGAGCGTTTGGTTTAAGACATTAGTGCATGGTATTTAAGTGCCTTGATTGAATCATTAAGGCGTTTATTTTGTTGTACTTTTAGTTATATTAATCATTTTTTTGTTAGGCAAGTATACTATAAGTTCTAATGCATATCGTAACTTGTGTGATTGGTGGGTTGTTTTTGTGTGGGGTTTTTGTTGATAATATCATTATTATGACACAATAATAGCTTTAACCTTGGGATTTTAAACTTTTAATGCTAGGTTAATTGCAGTGTAGATAGTATTTATACTGCTTCAGACTTATTTTTAGTATAAAGCAAGTATAGTATTATACCTGCTTCTGGTTTGTTTTTAGTATCAGGCTAGTAGTGGTGTATAATACGGTTTATTGTGAATCTACCGTATTAAAATGATGTTTTTAAGGTTGAGTACTATTAATTTGTACTAACCTTGTAATAAGCATATAACGGATTAGTGCCGTTTAGAGAAGATTAGAATTAAAGGAGCAAACGAATGCTGATATTGACTCGTCGTGTTGGTGAAACACTGATGATTGGTGATGAAGTAACTGTCACTGTTTTAGGCGTTAAGGGCAACCAAGTGCGTATCGGTGTCAATGCACCTAAAGAGGTTTCAGTACATCGTGAAGAGATCTACCAGCGTATTCAATCAGAGAAAGCTGGAAATACTTCAGAAGGTGGTAACTTTTAGTTTTATACCACCTTTAAAAATTAGCTGATAAAAAAACCAGTAATTAACTGGTTTTTTTATTTTTAAAATGAAGATAGTTATCTTTTTTTGGTGCGTCTTTTGAGGGAAATAATGCACTAATATCTCTAAGTCGAGCGTTATTTGTCTAATCTGTTTAAAAACACCCCAGTTAGCAACCCTTTATAAGAAATGGTTTGACTTATTTTATTCAAACAGTAATATGTGCGCCAAGAAACGGAGAGGTGGCCGAGTGGCCGAAGGCGCTCCCCTGCTAAGGGAGTATGGGCTTTAAATCCCATCGAGGGTTCGAATCCCTCCCTCTCCGCCATTTCTTAATGACAAATACGTTGCGGATGTAGCTCAGCTGGATAGAGTACCTGGCTACGAACCAGGCGGTCGGAGGTTCGACTCCTCCCATCCGCACCATTTTTGTAAGATGACGGAATTGATTGAAACACGTTGCGGATGTAGCTCAGCTGGATAGAGTACCTGGCTACGAACCAGGCGGTCGGAGGTTCGACTCCTCCCATCCGCACCACATTTGATTTTTGTTAGTAATAACGAAAAATGATATAGCCTATGTTAGTAGGTGCAAATAGAAAGATAAATTAGCGGATGTAGCTCAGCTGGATAGAGTACCTGGCTACGAACCAGGCGGTCGGAGGTTCGACTCCTCCCATCCGCACCACATTTTATTTTTTGTTAGTCATAACGGGAAGTGAAATAACCTATATTATAGGTTCAAGTAGAAAGATAAATGAGCGGATGTAGCTCAGCTGGATAGAGTACCTGGCTACGAACCAGGCGGTCGGAGGTTCGACTCCTCCCATCCGCACCATTTATCACGTTAGGAGAGGTGGCCGAGTGGCCGAAGGCGCTCCCCTGCTAAGGGAGTATGGGCTTTAAATCCCATCGAGGGTTCGAATCCCTCCCTCTCCGCCATTTGATCGAATCAGTTATTACACTCACCTGATTCATTGTTGTAATACTTTGTGGTTTAAAAGTAGACGTTAATCAGTATATGCGGATGTAGCTCAGCTGGATAGAGTACCTGGCTACGAACCAGGCGGTCGGAGGTTCGACTCCTCCCATCCGCACCATATTGAATATTATAGATAATTTTCATCATACGTAATAAATATACACATATCTAAGTGTTAGATCTCGCTTAACGTGAAATATATATACAATACCTATCATATCAAGTCATCAATATCATCTCTCTCTATATAAACACATACAATCTATTTAAAAATATTAGGCTTCAAAGTCACAATCTGATGGTATCTTCTTATCTGGCTCATAGTGCGTTACTGTCAAGTCTCATTATGGTGTTGTGATATTGATAATCGAGTAAGCTCCCTCTTTTAGTCCAGCCGTATTTTGCTACTCCATTGCTGATTTAAAATAAGTATTTTGGATGAGTTTGTGTATGTCCTCAATACTGGCAGTACAGCACTGATCCTTGTCATGCAATACTTAAGAATGATATTGGGTGCCACTGTGCCATATTACTATTCTTTTCATTAGAATGAATCCCATCTGATTTGTGTGATTTTTATTAACGAAGTGATTTTAAATCGTTTGGGTTCTATTTATTATCCAATAAATTGTCATTTATTTTGTGAATAATGCATTTCCTAGTGGTAGATCTATTTTTATTTGGTATGACCAATTTACAATTGATACGCTATTTTGTTAGAACTTGATCATTGTTTTCGGCTATAGCAGGTGCGAATAAATTTATATCCTTAACAAATTTAATTGTCACAATGAGGTGTTTTATTGTCATGACGAATAAAAATTGTTTTCCTAGATATGATGTAGAACTAAGTTTATTGAAAGTCGGTGACATGGTAAATGCTTCACAAAGTAGCCTAATTAAAGAGGATGATATGGACTCGATATCAGAACAAATTGTTGTATCGTTTGGCATCATGCTTTTAGGCATGAGTTTGGTGTTTGTTTTTTTAATGATACTGATTTTAGCGATTAAATTGGTGGCATGGAAATTTGCTCCATTGCCTGTATCCGCTAAAGCTGTGATCAAAGATAGAGTTGATGTTAACAACCAGGATATTGATCCCAAAATAGTTGCAGCCATTACTGTGGCTATTCAACAATATCGAGCACAATTATAATAATAAGAGTAGGAATGTTCTATGAGTAAGCCATTAGCGTTAACCGATGTTGTTTTAAGAGATGCACACCAATCAATTCTGGCCACTCGTCTTCGAACTGAAGATATGCTGCCTATCGCATCATTATTGGATAAAGTGGGTTTTTGGTCTTTAGAGTCATGGGGGGGAGCGACATTTGATTCTTGTATCCGTTATTTAGGTGAAGATCCATGGGAACGGATCCGAGAGTTAAAAAAGGCAATGCCAAATACACCACAACAAATGTTATTACGTGGGCAAAATCTTTTAGGTTATCGTCATTATGCTGATGATCTTGTATATAAGTTTGTTGAACGTGCACATAGCAATGGTGTGGATATATTTCGTATATTTGATGCGATGAATGATGTGCGTAATTTAGCTGTCGCGGTAAAGTCAGTCGTTGAAGTCGGAGGGCATGCTCAGGGGACAATTTCTTACACCCAAAGTCCTGTGCACAATATAGATACTTGGGTTGATATGGCTAAACGTCTTGAGGACATGGGATGTCACTCTATATGTATCAAGGATATGGCTGGCTTACTTAAGCCTTTTGATGCATTTGACATGATAAGCCAAATTAAATCTCAAACAGACCTTATCGTTTCTATGCATTGTCATGCCACGACAGGCCTAAGTACTGCGACATATCAAAAAGCCATTGAGGCAGGGATCGATGTTCTCGATACCGCTATTTCATCCATGAGCCAAACGTACGGCCACAGCGCGACAGAAACGTTAGTTGCTATGGTTGAAGATACAGATAGAGCAACAGGCTACGATATGGCTTTGCTCGAGGATATCTCAGCGTATTTTAGAGACGTTCGTAAGAAGTATGCTCAGTTTGAAGGAGAGTTAAAAGGAATTGATTCTCGTATTTTACGTGCTCAAGTACCGGGTGGGATGTTAACTAACCTTGAAATACAATTAAAAGAACAGCAAGCAATCGATAAGTTAGATTTAGTCCTCGAAGAGATACCTAGGGTGCGCGAAGATCTCGGCTTTCTTCCATTAGTGACGCCGACATCGCAGATAGTGGGAACTCAAGCAGTCATTAATGTGTTGACGGGGGAGCGATATAAAACATTAACAAAGGAGACTGAAGGTGTATTAAAAGGTGAATATGGTGCGACACCAGCTCCGGTGAATTTGGAGTTGCAAGCTAAGGTGCTCAATGGTGGTGAGGCTATTACTTGTCGTCCGGCAGATTTACTTTTACCAGAATTAGCCAAGTTAACCCAAGAGTTAATAGCTAAAGCCGATGAAGAGAAGCTTGAGTTAGCTCAAGAGTTGTCTGAGGATGTACTAACTTATGCATTGTTTCCACAAATAGGGTTGAAATTTATTAAGAATAGAAATAATCCTAATACTTTTGAACCAAAGCCAACATTGGATCCTAAGATCGAACCTCAAAATACCGCATCTCAAGATCGTGGCATTGAAACTTATACCGTGAATGTACAAGGCCAGAGCTTTGTTGTTGAGGTATCACAAGGGGGAAATATCAATGAAATATGTCCAGTGAAAAAAGGGGAAACTTTTACGTCACCAGTGGCATCACATACGGACATAACAAAAGGTAGTGCTACCAAACTATCGATGAATTCACCTCTGTCAGGAAATATTTTTCAAGTCAATGTCGTTGTGGGTGATGCTGTGAATGAAGGCGATGTGGTGATTATATTAGAAGCGATGAAGATGGAAACGGAAATACGTGCAGAAGCTGATGGCGTGATCAATAACATCTGGGTTAAAGAGGGGGACTCTGTTTCCGTTGGTCATCAATTATTAGATTTGGCATAGGAGTTTAGATGGAAGGATTAATTGCATTTTGGTCTGAGTCAGGAATCGCGAATTTTACCGGTGGCCAATTATTAATGATGGGAGTAGGTGCTTTACTCCTTTATCTTGCTATTGTGAGACAGTTTGAGCCTTTATTACTTTTACCGATAGGCTTTGGTGCTATCTTGGCAAATATCCCTAATGGGGGCTTTACGGAAGAAGGTGGACTGCTTTATTTTGCTTATCATGCGGGGATTGAAACAGGAATATTCCCATTACTCATATTTATGGGAGTGGGCGCGTTAACTGATTTTGGGGCGTTAATTGCTAACCCTAAAATGTTGCTACTTGGTGCTGCTGCTCAATTTGGGATCTTTGCTACTTTGATTGGTGCAGTAGCACTTAACTTTGTGCCAGGTTTTGAGTTTAGTATGAAAGATGCTGGTGCCATTGCCATCATTGGAGGAGCTGATGGGCCGACGGCCATTTTCTTGGCCTCTAAGCTCGCTCCTGATCTACTTGGAGCCATTGCGGTTGCAGCCTATTCCTACATGGCTTTAGTACCTTTGATCCAACCTCCAATCATGAGGCTGTTGACGACAGAGTCTGAACGTCAAATTAAAATGGAGCAATTACGTGAAGTGAGTAAGAAAGAGAAAATTATCTTTCCACTTATGGTACTGGGTTTAACCATTTTATTCCTGCCAGCAGCGACGCCTTTAGTTGGTATGTTTTGCTTAGGCAATTTGATGCGTGAGTCGGGAGTGGTAGATAGACTATCAAGCACAGCGCAAAATGAATTGATTAATATCGTGACTATTTTTCTCGGTTTGGCTGTGGGTTCAAAACTATCCGCTGAGAAATTCTTGCAACTGGAAACATTGGGGATCTTGTTACTTGGTGCGATAGCATTTGCGATAGGAACCGCTACCGGCGTGTGTATGGCAAAGTTGATGTCTAAGCTATCTGGTGGGAAGATTAATCCTTTGATCGGTGCTGCGGGTGTCTCGGCGGTTCCTATGGCTGCAAGAGTGGTTAATAAAGTGGGTTTAGAGTCTAATCAACATAACTACTTATTGATGCATGCCATGGGGCCTAATGTTGCTGGAGTGCTAGGCTCTGCTGTCGCTGCAGGAGTATTAATCGCTGTACTTGGTTAGGGGGATAAAGTTGGCCTCGAATGACCTCAATTAGTGTGGGTATAATGAGCGATGTGAATGAGATCCTGTAGATAGATCTACAGGATCTTGCTTGTTTTCATCCACAACACTTCTTATATTTTTGACCGCTTCCACAGTGGCAAGGCTCATTTCGATTCGGCTTCTTATCGGATAGAATGGTCCGAGGCAGAGCTAATATTGCCTCAAGCTCTACTATGTCCTCTTTGACTTCAGAGTTAATTTGTATGTCAGCGGTTAAGTTGTGTTTATTTAATTGCGATTCAATTTCCTTTTTCCGCTCTTCGTGACTGACAACCAAAGTGAGTGGGTTATCTGGGGTGCCAAGCTTAGAAGCGCGCTTAGTGTTGTAGCCAAAACTCTCATGTTTAGGCTTAGGATTTTTGCGTCCTTTAAAAAAAAATTTATCTGACATGAGACCTTTGCATACTGCGATTGTGAATAATAGCGCTAAATTGAGAGAGCTTATACTATAAACACGCCAATTAATCCATTAAAAGTGTAGGAATGTAAATGATAAGGACATCTATTTAGAGGGATAGTGGCGTACATTTTGTTTTATTCTCGTTTATTATATACCCAATCCACTTCCACATGCTCGTGTTGGAGCCACATAGGATGGCTGAGTCCTGCATTTTTAGGTCATTTGATATAGTTGACAAAGAGAATGAATAAGGTAGAAATATTGGCATAAAAAAGCCGCATAAGCGGCTTGTGTTATATCGATTCATTTGGTGATAAAAATGAACCTAAACCAGTGTTTGTTTAGCTGTTTTTTGCTGAAGTTTCGCTGAGTTCAGTTTCTTTGTTACTGTAGAATAATCCTTCATCGAGTTGACCTTCTGACTTTCCTATCACAACTGCAGTCATCATATCGCCAGTGACATTAGTACAGGTACGCATCATATCAATGATGCGATCAATGGCGGCGATAAAGGCAATACCTTCAAGCGGCAGTCCCACAACACCTAACGTCACGGATAACATTACCATCGCGCTTCCTGGTACACCTGCAGTACCTACTGAGGCAATCGTTGCTGTGACTGCAATGAGCATATAATCAGTCATGTCTAATGAGATCCCATAGATTTGGGCGATAAATATGGCGGCGATAGCTGGGTAGATGCCTCCACAACCGTCCATGTTCATCGTTGCACCTAAAGGTAATACAAAAGCGCTGTACTGTTTCGATACACCCATAGATTCAGTACAACGTGCACTTGCTGGTAGAGTCCCAAAACTTGACGCTGTGGTGAATGCGACAAGTTGAGCAGGCATGGCTTTACGGAAAAATTGAATAGGACTCACCTTAGCGACAAATTTAACTAAACCTCCATAAACAAAGATGATGTGGATAAAGGCTGCGATATAAATAGCACCAATAAATTTACCTAAAGGGAGCAGGGTGGACAAACCATATTCACCGACAACCCAAGCCATTAACCCGAAAACACCAATAGGAGTGAGTTGCAGCACCATGCGAGTGAGCTGGAACATGACCTCAGCACCCGCTTCGAAAGCGTGCTTCAGCGGTGTGGCTTTATCACCGATTTTATTGATGGCAATACCGACTAATGCAGCGAAGACTATGATTTGTAATACTTTACCTTCAGCAAGCGAAGCAAAGGGATTGACTGGGATCATATCCAGGATTACTTGGGCAAAACCAGGAACATTACGTTCACGAACTTCAGTTGCGACTAATTCCATAGAGCCGCCCATATCGATAAGCGAGCCAACAGTAAGACCGATTAACGAAGCTATTGTGCCAGTAAACATAAACATCGCTAAGGTTTTAAAGCTTAACCTCTTTAGGCTTACCTGTGAGTTCAGAGAAGTAATGCTCACGACAATAGCGCAAAATACTAATGGTGCAACTAGCATCTTAATTGCACTGATAAATAGATCACCTAGCGGTTTTAGTACAGTGGCAGAATCGCCAAAAATAACCCCGATACTAGCCCCTAAAATAAAGCCAGCGAGGACCTTTTGCCAAAAGGGGATCTGCTTAATCGTTTGCCACATGATGATTCTTCCAAAATTTTTATGATAAATAAGAGGTCATTAATATATTTCAATGCTCAAAATAGAAGCAATGAATAGGATGTTTTAATCCGATGTGGCCATTGTATAGCCTCTACTACTTGCAAGACAAACCCATTTCGTTATAACTTATTGTGATAGTGAATTTTGTTTTAATAACCCTGGTGGGTAGCATGAAATTAGCTTGATAAACTCTTAGTATTCATTAATAAAAAATTATTATTTATCATTAGGTAAGCTATACATGTCAGCGTTATTGTTAATGTTCACAGCTGCTTTTTTTGCTGCGACCTTGTTACCGGGAGGATCTGAAATTCTACTGGTAGCGCTGTTAAATGAAAATCCTTCTACTTGGGCTTGGTTAGTGGTTGTTGCGACGTTGGGCAATTCGCTTGGTGCAATGACCAGCTTTTATTTAGGCCGTTTGGGGCGGTTTGCACGAGCACCTGAAGAGATGACTAGGGGTAAGTACCGTCACTCTTTAGTACTCATTGAAAAGTATGGTTATTGGGCACTTTTGCTCTCTTGGGTACCTTTTATGGGTGATCTTTTGTGTTTATTAGCGGGTTGGATGAAACTTCCACTGCTTAGATCGACTCTGATGATATTAATTGGTAAGTGTATTCGATATCTTTTAGTGGCAGCTTTTGCACTTTATGGATGATAAAATGACTGAGTAGTGCTTAGTCTATAAGGGGTTTGACAGTGAAAAAATGGATATTAACCGTGGCTATTTCTGCTGTGTTGGCGGGATGTGCGAACCAGCAAGTGGAATCAAATTTACCTCAAGGTGTGACCTTGCTTGAGTCTGTGAGTGTTGCTAAATCTGAAGTCGGTATTGCTTACAAAAAATATCAATTAGCCAATGGGCTTACGGTGCTTTTGCACCAAGATAAATCAGATCCCTTAGTGAATGTTAACGTGACTTACCACGTTGGATCAGCCCGTGAGTTAGAAGGACGCTCGGGCTTTGCGCATCTTTTTGAGCATATGATGTTTCAGGGCTCGGAGCATGTCGGCGACGAACAGCATTTTAAAACGGTTACCGAAGCTGGTGGAACACTTAATGGCTCAACGAATACAGATAGCACGAATTATTTTGAAACGGTACCGAGTAATCAATTAGAAAAGATGCTCTGGTTAGAGTCTGATCGGATGGGCTTTTTTCTGCCTGCATTAACGGAGAAAAAATTTGAAGTTCAACGTGAAACGGTTAAAAATGAGCGTGCTCAACGTATTGATAACCAGCCTTATGGGCGTATGGAGGAATTGTTTAATCAAGCTTTCTATCCTGCTGGACATCAGTATTCTTGGCCCGTTATTGGTTGGCCTGAAGACCTGGAACGGGCGAGTGTAGATGATGTTAAACATTTCTTTAAACGTTGGTATGGTCCAAATAACGCCACGTTAACGATAGGAGGGGACTTCGATGAAATGCAAGTTTTGGCGTGGGTCAATCAGTATTTTGGTGAGATCCCATCAGGATCAGAGGTTAAAGCGGATAAGAAAGTTTTAGTTACTTTAGATAAAACTCGTTATATTTCAATGGAAGATAAAATACATTTACCGCTTATCCGTATAGGTTTTCCTACAGTGTATGAACGGCATAAAGATGAAGCTGCTCTCGATCTCCTTTCAAACATTCTTGGCGGTGGTAAAACCTCTATTTTTTATAAAAATTTAGTGAAAGAGGGATATGCGGTTCAAGCCGGGGTTAGCCATCCTTGTCAGGAATTGGCGTGTCAATTCTCACTATATGCGTTGGCTAACCCAGCTAAAGGGAGTCAATTGAAGGATCTTGAACAGCGGATGAAAGACTCGATTGACGAGTTTGAAGCACGCGGCGTTACCGATGACGATTTACAAAAAGTGAAAGTGCAGTTTGAAGCGGGTACTATTTTCGGCCTGCAAAGTGTCTCCGGTAAGGTCTCTGCACTGGCCTTTAATCAAACATTTGGGGGGAACCCTAATATGATCGCATTAGATTTAGCTCGTTATGCCAATGTGACTAAAGCGGATGTCATGCGGGTCTTTAATACGTATATTAAAAATAAACCTATGGTAGTGATGAGTGTCGTTCCTGAAGGACAAAAGGAATTAATTGCCCATCCTGATACCTATACCCCACCAGCCACTCACGTTTCAAATGTTGCAGTGAAAGGAGGGGTTAATTATCAACAGATCATTTCAGCATTTGATCGAAGTGTGATGCCTGCAGCCGGTAAATCACCAGAGTTAACATCACCTAAGTTGTGGCGTGGTAAGCTCGCGAATGGGATTGAAATCATTGGTACCGAAAGTCAAGAAACGCCAACGGTTGAGCTGTTAATATATCTCAATGGTGGACACAGGTTAGTGCCTGTCAAAAAAGCAGGATTAGCCGGACTAACTGCAGCCATGCTCAATGAGTCAAGTTTGAAACACAGTACAGAGCAACTAGCACAAGCATTGGAAATGCTAGGCAGCAGTGTGAGCTTTGGAGCCAGTGGGTATCAAAGTTTCATCAAGGTATCAAGTTTGACTTCCCATTTAGATGAAACCTTAGCTATCGTCGAAGAACGGCTGTTTGAACCTGGATTTAAAGCTAAAGATTTTCAACGCCTTAAGCAGCAACAGCTGCAAGGTTTACAGCACATGATGTCCGATCCAAACTATCTAGCTAGTAACGCATTTGATGGTTTGGTCTATGGTGCTAATAGTCCGCTAGGTGTGAGTACAAGTGGCACGTTAGAGACGGTATCAGCATTAACGTTAGAAGATGTCATTGCTTTTTATCATCAACAATACACAGGTGGAAATGCACAAGTTGTTACTGTGGGCAATTTAGATAAAGCGGAGATTTTATCTAAGCTTGCTGGCTTATCCCATTGGAAAGGAGAAGCTTCTGTATTACCAGCATTAGGAAATTTACCGACGCTTAAAGGTGGGACTATTTATATACTCGATAAACCTGGAGCTAGTCAGTCCGTTATCAAATTAGGTAAACATGGCTTACCTTGGGATGCCACTGGTGACTTTTTTAAATCATATCTGATGAATTATCCGCTAGGTGAGGCTTTTAATAGCCGTATTAACCTAAACCTTCGTGAGGATAAGGGTTATACCTATGGCGCACGTAGTTATTTCTCTGGTGGCAGTGAATTGGGATTATTCGGCGCTCAAGCGAGTGTCCGAACCGATGTAACATCTCTGGCATTAATTGAGTTTATTAAAGAGATAAAAGGATACCAAGCTTCCGGGATCACTGATGAAGAGCTGGATTTTATGAAAGCCTCAGTGTCTCAAAGTAAAGCGTTAGACTACGAAACACCATACCAAAAAGCAGGATTTATGCGTCTGATTCAGCGTTATGAACTTGATGCCGATTTTACTGATAAGCAGACTGAAATCACTAATAATATGACTAAAGTTGAGCTTAATAAGTTAGCTAAAGAGCAATTGAGATTTGATCAAATGATCATCGTCATCGTTGGAGATAAAGCTAAGATCGAGGCGGATATTAACGCACTTGGATATCCAGTCTCAATTTTAGAGTTGTGATTTGATAAACTGCCCCATATATCTAGAAGGCTAGTGGGCAGTAAACATGTTAATGTTAGGCTTAAGTGAAAACATTAACATGATACTGCTCTACTTTACAGGATGAATAATCCCACAGGAGATGGAGTCTATTCACTGTGTATTTGTCCTGTTGAACTGCCTTGTTAATGAAGGTTGCCAACATCAATTAACTCAGTGTACTCTGACTTACATATAAGCGAAAATGATGAAACAAGAGAAGAATATGTTGAACGCTTTCAATGAATTAATTGATCATCTCTCAAACCCTGAGGGTCGTCATGCACTACAAGGGATGCAGCGTGGTATTGAACGCGAGGCATTAAGGATTAATCGCTCTGGACACTTGGCGCTTGACAGCCATCCACAAGCGTTAGGATCGGCGTTAACTCACTCGCGTATCACCACAGATTACAGTGAATCATTGTTAGAGTTTATTACTCCGGTTTACCGTGACATAGATGACTTACTGGAAGATTTGACTTATACCCATGCGTTTACCGTTCAAAATCTTGATAACCAAAGACTGTGGCCAGTTAGCATGCCATGCTATGTTGGTGATGTGAAAGATATCCCCATTGCTGATTATGGTATTTCTAATCAAGGGTTGATGAAGAGTTTGTATCGTAAGGGACTGACTTATCGATATGGTGCCCAGATGCAAATTATCTCGGGAGTGCACTTTAATTTTTCAGTTTCATCAGAGCTTTGGAACAATTTGTATGAATTCTCAGGTAGTTCACTTGCCAAAAGTGATTTTATCTCAGAATCTTATCTTGGACTTATTCGTAATTATCGCCGTATGGTGTGGGTATTACCTTATTTATTTGGCGCTTCACCTGCTATATGTGGCTCATTTATTAAGCAACAAGAGACAGATATTCCATTTGAGAAAATGGGTCAGGGGACACTCTATCTTCCTTATGCAACTTCATTGAGAATGAGTGATCTTGGTTATACCAATAAGGAACAAGAACAGTTAGACATTAGCTACGATTCTCTTGAAAAATATTTGATAGGTATAAAAGCGGCAATTGATAAGCCTTCTAAAAATTTTGAAGACATAGGTGTTAAAGTCGATGGTGAATATCGCCAGTTAAATGCCAATGTATTACAGATTGAAAATGAATTCTATTCACCTATTCGGGCTAAACGAGTGACTGAAAATGGTGAAAAACCCTCCGAAGCACTGGCCAGAGGAGGTATCGAATATATAGAAGTAAGGGCATTGGATGTGAATCCTCATAGCCCAATAGGCATTGAAGCTTCACAGATCAGATTTTTAGATCTCTTTTTATTGCACTGTCTATTAAATGTATCTCCTTCGAGTGATGCTTTTCAGGAAGCAGAAATTTCGAGTAATTTAAACCGTGTTATTTTAGAGGGACGTAAGCCTGAGCTTGAGTTAAGCCAAAATGGTGAACCTATTTTACTTTCCTCCTGGATGAATCAGCTCTTTGATGAACTTGATTGTTTATGTGAGTTACTTGATAGAGAAGAAGATAAAAGTTATCGCGAAGCCCTGATACATTGGCGTAGAGCGGTTGATGACCCTGAATTATCAATTTCTGGCTTGGTGATGAAAGAGCTAAACACGTCTAAAATTGATCATGGTTATTGGGTGAAATCTTTAGCCGAAACTTACTACCAAACATTGAATGAATACCCACTACCTGAAAGTGTTAAGCAAGCGTATCGAGACGCGGCAACTAACTCTATCGAAAAACAAAGAGTGATGGAAGCTGAGACAACTCAGAGCTTTGATTCGTTTCTTGAAGATTATTTTGCTGAGCCTTGTTTAGCGGGCCATACACAAGTAAATCGTGCTTAAATGAAACCACAATCCTATTATTATTTACTGTTTTTAGGGCTAGCGATACTCATATCTGGTTGTGCTTCACAACCAGATACTCGTCGGTATTGTGGTACGGTATCTGGTTATCTAGAGCCTAGCCCTGAGCAAGATTTGTATCGTGCTGTAGTGACACATTTAAACGGTCAACCTGTTATTTCTAAGCCAAATTATCAACTTTCTCCAGGAGAGTATACATTCACTTTAGCTGAACTAATTAGCTCTCCTGCATTAAAAGTAAAGTTGGCTGCGAGAACACCTAAAGAGCTATCAATCACAGTTGAGGCTAATCGGAGATATCATTTCGCTGCTAAGTTTAATACAGATAAAATATACCGAGGTGTAGACACTGGTTTTTGGGAGCCTAAAATTTGGCGACAAGAAGAGGATGAGTGTGAACTGCCTGAGGTTAAGTAATGTTGTATTTTGAACTTATTGGGTGAGAGTTGCTTCTTTTCTTCATCAATGTGACACTATGTCTTCGATAATTAAGATTTTCGGTATTTGAATTAATGACAGTTCCTTCTTACATTGTGGTGATAATTTTGGCTATTTTAACGTCAGGTTGTGCCACATCGCCTCCACGAGAGCCTGAGAATTTATGCTCTATTTATCAAGAAAATCGCTCTTGGTATGAAGCTGCTAAAAATACTCAGGAGAAATGGGGAGTTCCTGTACACGTTCCTTTGGCTATGATGTATCAAGAAAGCTCATTTAAGCATAATGCCGCTCCACCAATGGAATATTTTCTGGGTTTTATTCCTATAGGTCGTGCCAGCGATGCTTATGGATATGCTCAAGCAAAAACCATGACGTGGGATGATTATGTCAATGAGACGGGTAATTCATGGTCAAGTCGCAGTGACTTTGATGACGCCATGGATTTTATGGGCTGGTTTATCTATAAAACTAATAAAATCAATGGTGTCTCTAAGTGGGATGCGCGTAATCAATACCTTAATTATCACGAGGGTTGGGGTGGATATAAGCGTAAAACTTATAATAAAAAAGCTTGGTTGGTCAAGGTTGCTAAAAAGGTGGATGATAGATCTAAGCGCTATGCAGAGCAGTATCGAACCTGTAAGGAAGATCTTGACTCATCTTGGTTATGGCGGTTATTTTTCGGTTGATTTTAAAGCATAAAAAACCGAAATATAAAAGTGTAATATCGGCTAGATAATACCAATTAGTATTATCTAGCCGCCAGTTAACCTTGTAACAAGCGCTCTGACATTGCCCGAACGCCAGGATAATCTTGTTCAGGTAGTATTTCTGACAGTAGCAGTAGTTTATGGCCTAACGCGATGTTGTCTTCAGCAGATACATTAATATGACCCATTTTACGGCCAGTTCGTTGTGTTTTACCATACCAGTGACTTTTAACATCATCAATCGCTAGTACCTGCGTTGGGATAGTAGATTGACCCAATACATTGATCATCACACTCGGCTTTTGTGCGCGAGTATCTCCTAAAGGCAATCCAGTCACCGCACGTAGGTGGTTTTCAAATTGACTACAAGCAGTCCCTTGTTGGGTCCAATGACCCGAATTATGTACGCGAGGGGCGATTTCGTTGACCATCAAGGTGCCTGAAACCTCAAAAAACTCGATAGCCAGTACGCCAACATAATCCATAGATACAGCCAGCTTGTTAAAGGCATTGATTGCTTGTTGTTGGATGTTATCATCCACCTTAACCGCTAGAGATAGAGTGAGGATGCCATTGGTATGCTGGTTTTCAGTGATAGGGTAGGTTTTTACATTCCCCTTTTTATCACGGACACCAATCAGAGATACTTCACGATCAAATGGGATCATCTTCTCAGCAATGATGGTGTGGGGGAAGCTCTCAGTCCCACTCGCAATAAATCCGGCCATTTCAGCCCAAATAGATTCAACTTGATCTAACGATTTTAAACGCCACTGTCCCTTGCCATCATACCCTGCTTGGCAAGTTTTTATTACAAGGGGTAAATCGAGCACAGAAACGGCATCTAAGAGATGCTGTTTTTGTGTGATCAACTGATAGGGTGCTGATGGGACATCAGTTCTATCGAGTAGATCTTTCTCAATACTGCGATCCCCCCCTGTTTTAATGGCTGCTTTACCGGGATGAAACTTGCCACTTTGACAGCACAGAGCCAAGACATCATCAGGGATATGTTCAAACTCAGAAGTGATCACATCAACGGTGGAGATAGCTTGTTCTAAGCTTTGTTCAAACACTTGATAGGTAAGTGGATGAATGATTTTTTGAGAGCTAACATCAAAAGCGCGCACATTTAAATTCAGCGGCGCCCCCTCTAAACTCATCATACGTGCTAGTTGTCCAGCACCTAAAATTAATATGTTCATATTAAATAGCAGGATCCGGGTTAAGAAGTATGGAGTCAGTTTGTGCCTGACGGAAAGCCTCTATTTTTGCAAAAATTTCAGGTTGCTGACACCCTAAAATCTGTGCCGCTAATAAACCTGCATTGGCAGCACCAGGATCGCCAATAGCTAAGGTACCTACCGCGACACCTTTAGGCATTTGGCAAATAGAAAGTAAGGAGTCTATCCCGTTTAGGGCTTTAGATTTAACCGGTACTCCCAACACTGGTAAGCTGGTATGTGCGGCAACCATTCCTGGAAGGTGCGCAGCACCACCTGCACCAGCAATAATGACTTTTATGCCACGCTCTGCAGCAGTTGAGGAGTATTCAGCGAGTAGCTGTGGGGTGCGATGTGCTGAAACCACGCGTGTTTCATAGGCAATACCAAATGTATCTAACATTTGCGCCGCATGTTCCATGGTTGGCCAGTCTGATTTGGAACCCATAATGATACCAACTTTCATACATACTCCTTCGTAGGGTGAGCTTAAAAACACGACATAGGTGAAATTTTCGCATGATTATACACATACAAGCTGGTTAATCGAAGCCTTGCAGGCAAATTGCTCAAGTTGATTAAGTTTATTACGTTTATGATAGCTGGATGGTGCATTAATGATATTTCTTAACCACTTTCTGCTTTACCTCCGTTTATACCTTTACAACGACAACCGTTGAATGTCATTAGATAGTCTCATGTAAGTTAAATTAAATGACGGTGCGAATAGCAAAGGTTTTATATTTCAATATGTTTAATAACATCAGTAATGAGTTCAAGTTTTGCCTTAGTCGCAGGCAGTGACCAATCACCAGCGGAGTTGATCTCAAGCAAAAGAGTATCAAAGCTCAAAGCTACTGATACCACAATAAGGGAATTATCAGGGTGGAGCAGTGGGTTAACTTTTGCTCCTACTGATAGCCAGTAACCAATACAGTTTCATTAAACCATTACAGTCGGCATTAAGCAGCTTTGATTAAGAGAGTGAGGATTTTGAGTAAAACTGCAAGGTTGTTGGCAAAGCCGTTGTCACACTACATGGAGCAATCAGATGAACTTGGGATAGACAAAGAGGGTTTAGCGGTGCACACTTTCGATCATTAACGCCTTGGAGTAATACAGACAACTAAGGTCAAAGTATTTATTTGGAGAGTCATGTGGCAGAAGCATTAGATAAGCGGGTCGAGGCTGACGTTGATCAACAATTGATGTTTCGATATGCTCAAGGGGATGTCTCTGCATTTGAGTCCTTGTATCAAAAATATAAAGGGGGACTTTATCGCTACTTTGTACGCCAGATTGGCGATCTTCAGTTGGCGGAGGATCTTTATCAAGAAACTTGGAGCCGGGTGATTAAAGCCGCTGTAAGGTATGAAAGTAGTGCAAAATTTACGACTTGGTTATATCGCATTGCTCATAATTTACTTGTTGATCATATTAGAGCTGTAAAGCCTGTAGATCTCTTTAGTGATGTGTTCAGTGAAGAGCATGATGCTGATTCATTTCTTTCCAATAATACAGAATCACCCGATACTCAATTAATCGAGGATGCTAAGGCTAAGTTGCTCAAACATTGTATTGCACTCTTGCCTAGTGTGCAAAAAGAGGCCTTGTTGTTGAATATGGAAGGTGGGTTTACTGCTAGTGGGATTGCCGAAGTCGTCGGCAGTACACTTGAAGCTGCCAAGAGTCGTATTCGCTATGCGAATCAGGGGTTAAAAGCCTGTGTGATGAATAAGTGGCAGGAGGTTGAAAATGCAAGATGATAATGCAAGTAAGCCTGCTGAATTTGATCGTGACCTTCAGCTTTGGTACCGTGCTCAGGCAGAGGAAAATGCAAGTGCAGAGCTTGATGATGCTATCATGACGTTGGCCAAAAGCGCAGTAGAAAAAATGGAGGATAATCATTTTGTTGTTGAAAGCAGTGTTTGGCGTCGCTATCGCTGGCCAATTTCATCAGCAGCTTCGGTGATGCTTGTGGCAACCTCGCTATTGGTTAACCAAGAGATGACGCAGGAGATAGTATCAGATGAGATTTATACTCCAGCTATGATGCAGATGAGAACGCCATTACAAAAAGAGTCTATCAGGCATGATAAGACAGGACCTGCTTTAATGCAGATCAGTTCCGGTGTTCAAGAGCAACAAGTACAAACGGATATTAATACTGAACGAACTGAGCCGCTAAGTGAAGACGTGAAAATGAGTATCGGATCCTTAGCAAAGAGCCAACCGAACAATAGAATGCCACAACGGGAGGCGGTTGTGAGTGCTAAACAAGCACTGAATCATCTTGAAAATTTAGTGAAAAAAGATCAATGGAACGAAGCTAAAAAATTGATATTTAAGATGCGTAAGGTGTATCCGGAATTACGAAATAAAGAACATCCTGAATATCTAAGATGGAAAACATTAAGCGAGCAAGTCATTATTTCTCTGCCTAACCCGAATGAGCCAATGGTAGATAAATAACGGTTAATATTCATTAGCCTCTGATATAACTATGATATTAGGGGCTTAAAATAGCTCTTTAAACCAATCCCAGACTCCGAGTGATGTTCCTTCTAGTAAATCGACACCCAGTGCTGATTTAAGGATATAGAGAGTAAAGATGCCAACCAGTAGGCTGATGGCGATAAAACTCACCATCAGGCCTATAAACATTAACATTGAGGCATGTCTTTCGCGGCGAGTGTAGGCACGCCTGTTTTTTCCAAGTAAAAAAACATAAAAAAAACGCCAACGAATAAAAGGGAAAGCCAAAGCGCCTCGATTATCGATAAAATGTTTTCCCCAAGTACGATCACCAAGAGAAACCCGAATACCTTGAAGCTGTATATCTGTATAGCTATCAGCTATCTGAGGCGGCAATTTTTGTAGCAGTTTTTCAATGATAGGATCTTGCCTGATGGGTAAGGCTTCTTCATCGCTGAGGAGATCTAAATCCTCTTTTATGTGATCTTTTATCTCTTTATCTTCTGTTATTAACCCCATCTTTAACCTGCAGTATTGATAAATATCAGTTAAGTATAGGCATGCAATTGAGTTGTACACAGTTGCTAATAATTTGGTGACTGAACGGCATTCAATTAGTTACCTTTTTAGTCATCGATAATGTAAATAAAAAATAGTGGGAGAGCAATAATTCTTGTTATGGTTTATGAATTTAGCTTTGTACTGTGATCGTATCTTGGCTTGCTGTGTGGAGATGTTACTCATTTATCATTTGCGCCATTTTGGCGTAGGTCTGCATCGCTGATACTTGCTGTTGATGTGCCTTACGATTAACAACAGTAGCACGTGCATCATCATTATTTGATAAGTAATACACGGTTGAAGCTGACATTCCTTTGCTGTTACCTGTAGCAAATCCAGCTATATATGAATAAATTTGATACTGGTTTTTTGCTTTGCGAAACTCAAGGTAGTTTTCTACCTTGTCTCCGCCATAAGGAAACGAAGGTTTCGCTGGTAAGGTTGTCGTTTCACCCGTTGCTATCGATTGAGCTAAAAGTTCAGCTGCTTGAACTGAAATGGTCACGAGATCCATTGACGCACTATTTTTATGTTGGTTAACAGTTGAGTGTACCTTAGAGTCTGGGTTTATTGCTGTTTTAGAGGTGACGCCATATGCTTCATGTGTACTGTGTGACTGTGGGGTAATTTGCATACTAGTCTCATCATGTTAAAAATAGAATGGACAGGTATGATATGCTGATTTAGCTGAACACTCACTGAATGTGATTGAAAAACGCTCAGCTATATGAAAGTATTTAGTGGGAATACAGGTTAGTTAATAAACATTAAAGTTAATCCCAATGACGTTAAACCTGTCATAAAATACGGCAGGTATCGAGGCAAGTAGGTAGCCGTTAAAATAACCAAGAGTCCTGCAAGCGATATAATGCCTGTAAACATAATACTGCCATAAGAAACCCCTTGATTGTTGATGGCTATGCCGTAGCTTATGGTTAGGATTGCCCAGCCCAGCCAATGTAATCCTCGGCTTATTATTTGAGTGGGAGAACGCTTAAAGGAGTCGCGAAAGTGAGAAAACATCGCCAGAGCCATGCATCCTAATGCAAGGTAGCTGAAACTTAACAAGCTGAGGACTACGCTGTTTGAAATAATCATTTAGACTCTCTTTTATATTACAGATATAGGCTTATCTGTCGCTCGGTGATAAGTCAGCGATCAAAGTGTTACTCATTTTTTTGTTAGTGTGACTCACCACTTTCGCTATGGCATTATTTTTTAGGGTGTTGGAAGTAAGCCAAAGTGCTCCTCCTATTACAGCACACATGATATCGAATCCGACTAAGGTCCATTGATGGGTGAGAATATTATTGATTAGATGGCTGCTTGATGTCAGTGCATTAAGCAGTGGTATACCGATTAAGCCTATTGATGTTATACGCAATACTAACCGCCAGCTTGTTAGTGTTCGATTAATACAGGCTAATATGGCGACGAGGACTAATGCAATAAAAAAGCTGTTTGCTTCCCATTGTGCTCGATTTATCATGTCTGTTGGAAGTATTCTATTTGCGTAAAAAAAACTGCAGGTTGCCAATGGCAGTCCAGTGATAAACGTCAGGTTCAATCCTTCCACGAGTCGTAAACTTAGGCTTGCAGCCATGCCTTTTTTAATATTTATTTGTTGTTTTTGACGGATTTTTACCGCCCACAAAAGGGTGCCTGTTGCGATCATCGCACAGCCCATTATACCGCATAGAAAGAAAAAAGCTCTGAGTACAGGCTCTGAGAATCTGGCGGTATGTAGCGACATTAACGTATCATGAGTGGTATGAACTGCTGATGAAGGAGAAGCTTTACTGATTAATTTACCTGTAATGCCATTGAAAACTAAAGAAACCCGCTTATCAGTAACAGTTTGTTGGGTATCTTGATAGAAGGTGACACGGCTATTTTTATCATAGGGATGAGTAATAACCACTTGCTTAATTGGTGACTCTCCCCAAAGTAATGTGACCTGCGCTAATAATGTACTCAGTTCAACCATCTCATCGTGGACTCCAATAGCTTCAACTTGCTCAATGCGCGGTTTTACTTCAGTACGAAATGCACTCACATCGCCATCATAGGCTGTCATTACCCCCCAAGGCATATACATAACCATTAAGGTAATAAGGCCGGTGTAGGTGATCATTAAGTGATAGGGGAGGGCTAATACAGAACTAATGTTATGAGCATCGAGCCAAGAACGACTGGTTTTGCTACGTCTGAATTTAAAGAAATCTTTAAATATACGTTTATGGATCACTATGCCACTGATAAGAGCCAATAGCATAAACATAGTACAAAACCCCACTATCCAACGGGCGATATTAGTGGGTAAATAATGAAGATCGAAATGTAAACGATAGAAGAAATCGCCCCCACGGGAATCACGAATATCAGTGACAACCCCTAGATCCTGAATTTTGATGACATGCTCAATAAATTGGCCATAACTTTGGTCTGGTTTAGGCTGTGTTTGCCAGCCATAAGTTAAGTAAGGTTTTCGTTCAGTAGGTAAGTTAATTCGCCAATCTTTAGCACCAGTAGCATGGGTGGATAAATAACCTTGTCCTGTTACGAGTTGTTCGTTGATTTTTTCTGTTTGGTAGTGTTGAAATACGTCTTTATGTAGTTCTGGTTGGGTCCATAGTGAGATTTCGTGGCGATAATAGCTCACCGTGCCAGCAAAAAAAACTAATAATAAAACCCAACATACGAGTAAACCGACCCAAGTATGCAACCAAGTCATGGTGCGAAAAAATGTTTCTTTCATAACTTAACCTATGACTAAGATGGCAATATAAAAAATAGCGCTTGTAGATAAGAGATCACGCCATGCTTGCCCACTTTTTTTGACACTAAAAGACCACAACGCTGCGGCCACATAGAATATAAATGATAACATCATTGCGCTAAGCACACTTTCTGCTGTAGGAAGTGGTAATGCGATAGAGAGAAGTCCACAAGCTGTTGCTGCGACAAAATAGCCTCCGATGATAGCGGCTAGTGAGCGAGATAAAATATCAACACCCGATGTTGTAACGTATTTGCGCCACTTTATATGAGTTAATACCACGGTTTTGGTCCTAATGAATTGCGCTTAACATATATCGGTTAAGCATAATATAATGATTTTACATGAATATCCATTAATGAGAACTATTTCTATTTAGATTTAATTTGTAAAGGTGTCGATTGGATCTCAAATATGCTCGTTATGTTAAGTGATCGGCTTCATGTAGTGGGGTCTTTTTTATGAGAGTTTTAGACCAAATCGTAGGATCTTAGTTTATGCTTATTAAGTGTTTTACAATAATTTTTATAGATGAGTAAAAATGTCACACTTTGTTCGTTTTTATGACGATTAGTTTAGTTTTATCTTAATGTTTGACATTGAATCTCTCAAAGTCTTGCTTTTGTGACATATGAGGAGTAAGTATTAGTTAGCGAGCTGAATGGTCCATCGCACAGCATATTTTTTGCTGCTATATACCATGAAAGTAAGTTATAGTATTGATAATATAGCTTTAAATGACATTGTAATTTATTTCTGAAATCGATACGCAATTATAAAAATTTGATAGTAAAGGGTTAAATGTAATTAAGTGCGCGGAAAAGTAACTGAATAAGTTTATTTTACACATCCCTTGTGTTTCCCCGTATGAGTCCCAATTTCTATTACTGAAGTCATTTTTAAAAGGAAAACCTATGAAAATAAATCTTTCAGGTCACCACGTTGATGTTAGCCATTCAGTTAAAGAGCATGTGAACGACAAGTTTTCTAAAATAGCCACTCACTTCCCAACGTTAATCTCGCTAGATGTGACGATTTCAAAAGAACACGGTGAGCACCAAGTTGAATTACGTACAAATTATGAAGGTAGCCGAATTTCAGCTTCAGGAACACATGAGATCATGTTCCCAGCTATTGCGTCAGCAGCGAAGAAACTCGATGCAGCACTTAAGCACCGTAAAGGTCAATTAAAAGCAGACATGCATGAAAAACCCGTGAGCACGACTCCAGAGATTGCCCATGAAATCATTCAGGAAATGAAGCTGCTGTAACCTATTCAAGGTGCATGAGCTTCACCTTTAGTATTGATTAGTATTGATATCGATAAAAGTAAAGCCATCAACAAAGCGGTGGCTTTTTTATCTCATTATTAACCGCAAGAGATTAGCAGTAGCAATTAATATTGCCTATTTATCTTATCTTTAACTCTGCTACTATCTTATTTTATCGGTATTGAATCTCAATGGAGCCCATTTGCTTACCTCATTTCAAGCATCTCCCACTACAGAAGTTATGGTTTATTTTTGCCCTTTAAATATAAATGAAATGACGCTAGAGCAAGCAGCGTTTATCAGAGAGTGGTTAACTGAAGATGAACTGAAAAAAGTGTCTCGTTACCTTCAAGCAAAAGATCGTGATAAAGGGTTAATGGTTCGTGGCTACCTTAGAGGTATTTTATCTTTATGTAGTGCGGTCGATCTAAAGATCGTACCGCAGGATTGGCGCTTTGAATACGGTGAGAAAGGTAAGCCTGAATTAACAAGCGAATTGAGTGCCCGCACAGGAATTAAGTTTAATATTAGCCACAGTGGTGACTGGCTGGTGGTGGCGTTAATCAATGTTCATCAAGCATCAATGATTGATGATGCTTGCATTGAGCTGGGCGTGGACATTGAGCGCAGTAGGGAGAGCACGAATATCTACCCTATTTTAAAGCATTACTTTACCCAAGTTGAAACTGATGCGCTTTTGGCATTACCTGGATCTTGCCAGCGAGGGCGTTTCTTCGATCTTTGGGCTCTGAAAGAGTCTTACATAAAAGCCAAAGGTTTAGGGCTAGCCCTATCGCTTAAATCCTTTAGTTTTGATTTTAGTCAGATGATTGAAACCACTCTCTTACTAAAAGACAGTGGAGATAAAGTAAAAAAATGTCGTTCATTTGAACATATTGACTTGAACTTTCATCATCAAGATATGAGTATTCATGAGGCTAAAAATTGGTGGGTTTATCTTGCTAAATTGGATGAACAATATCGTTTTGCCTTAAGTGTATCCAATGTTGACAAGGTTACCTTAGTGACAGAGACGTTAAGTTTGCAGAGTATGTTGGCCAAATTAAATACACTGTAGCTATATATTTTTGTTTCTTTAAGTATAAATAAAACTTGTTAACTTCAAGGATTTAATAATTCCTTGAAGTTAACTAAATTTAATAGGTTAGCTTATTTTTTTTGTGATGAATATGATGACTTACTCTTTATGTCTATTTATTAGGAGCGAAGCCTAATCTTGGCAGCTAACCAGTTAGGTGAAACTTGCTTCGTTTTGTATACAGGACCCTGCTATTATCCATTACTGCCTTGCGAGTCTGTGATTCTCTGTTGGTTGCTCAAAGTCGCTGCGGTAGGGGTTAATATCTAGGCCGCCGCGACGTGTGTAACGGGCGTAAACGGTGAGCTTGGCACTGTGACATAAACGTTTGATGTCAACGAAGATACGCTCGACACATTGTTCGTGAAATTCGTTATGTTGGCGAAATGAAATAAGATAACGCAGCAGCTTTTCTTGGTCTATTTTGGGGCCGTGATAGTGGATCATCACGCTGCCCCAATCGGGTTGAGAGGTGATCAAACAATTAGATTTTAACAAGTTAGAATTTAACGTCTCATTGACGATGACTGTCTTATCGCTGCTGTTTAGTAGGTGATCGGGATTAAAGTGGTAATCGTTAATTTCAATGTCGAGATCATCAATACAGGTACCTGGCAGTTCAATAATGCTTTGGCTGGTGAATTGCTTAGGCTCGATAACGTTGACTACTACCTCACCATTAGCGCAGCGGCTGAGATCATTGGCTAAGGTTGATTGAACTTGCTCTACAGTGTCAAACTTGGTTTGATTGAAGCTATTGAGGTAAAGTTTAAAAGACTTAGACTCGATTAAATTATCACTATCAAAACGGAGAAAAAAATCAGCGATAGCGACCATTGGCTTGCCTTTGGCATTAAGCCAAGAGAGTTCGTAACCTGTCCAGATATCAGTGCCATGAAAGGGTAAATCTGTACTGAGGCCGATGGCATCACGGTTGAGTTGACGAGGAACGCCTTGCAGCAAAGAGGCATTATATTCAGATTGGTAACCTGTTGACTTTCCTAATGTCAGTTCAGAAAGAGCCTGTGCATCGCGATAGTGATCATGAACTTGTGTCATCAATGTTTTTTCCATGGCAAAATAGCCAACTATTATACCTAATTTTGGATAACTATTAAGTGTCTTCTCTACCTGCATTAGATCATTTTTTGAATAGATACCACCAAGCTTACTTAGATAAATTAGGAGAGTCTCCTCGGTATTATCCCCAAGGTGAGGATTCTCCTTGTATTGAAGGTGAGTTTCTTGATGATCATGGTGAGGGAACTGAAACAGCAGTTTACTGGCATCCGATTAACAGAGAGGATAGTGTGTCTTTTGATAATGTGAATACAGCATTAGATATTAAGCTACATGCAGATATTAATGGTCTTTTTTGCCGATATTTTTCAGCTCCTTTATTGTTTGAATCAAAATGGGGTGCTGGAGAATTATTACAAGTATGGAATGAGACTGACTTCGATTATTTGCAGCAAAATATCATCGGTCATCTGATGATGAAGAAAAAACTTAAGCAAGCGCCAACCTGGTTTATTGGTGTATTAGGCGATGGTGATAAAATGCTCACCGTTGATAATAGTGATGGTAGCGTGTGGATTGAGATCCCAGGTGAAACACCCAGTGAGAAGCTGACCGATTCATTGGGCGCATTTATTGAGGTTTTGACGCCGAGAGTGGCGCCGCCTGAGTTACACATAGAAGAATCGATGCCTGAATTAGATCACCCAGGGATCTGGCAGAGAATTAAATTAATGTGGCTGAACCTTAAGGAAAAATAGAGTTAGTTAACGCTTTTAGATTGCAGATTGTGAGCCATTTATAGATGGTCCCATGAAATATTTGACACTATACGGCATGGATCACAGCGAAAGTGAAACATATCCAGTAAAGGTTCATCTAATAACCAGTTTTTATTGTTACATCGAGGGCAAGGACGTTTTTTTTCTGTTGCTAAGCTGTCACCACCGACACGATAAAGGTAGTAGTAAGTTGGGATTTTAGTTTGAAATTCAATTCTGCCTCTGATGTCCCAACCACGGCGAAAAAGATCATTGTTGGTTGAAGTGAGCTCTTCTAAAGCGGCAAATTCGGCTTTAGTACCTGCAGCCATCTGCAGCTCATCGCAAGCTTGCCATTCAGTTTGCCATCTAATTACACGCTTATGGTCGCCATTAAAGGTTGCTGGTAGTTGATAAAGTGGGATGGGCTGTAAAGTGTCACCATTTCGAACCGGTGAGCACATGTGCACGTAACTGGTGTAGATCAGTTGCCAACTGGGCTTTTCAGTATTGCTACTTTCTGAATTGATATCTTGGCCAATATACTTCTCTCGTGGAGCAAGCAATTTAGCATGGGTTAATGCATCGAATGCGGCGTTGACCCAAGGGCTATTGAAACGTTTAGCTAAACTGCTTTTTTCTGGCATTAAGAGTCGAACTTTGAAATCGCCATCATTAAAGGCAATAGCGAACTCTCTCCCCAACACTTGCCCATTGGCCCTATAAGCTTCGAGCAAACCATTTATCGCTTTTTCTGCTGATGTGATAGTCGTGTCGTCAAAACATTCAAATCTTAGTTCAATAACATGCATTATTTTAGCGCCTTATAGTCGGCTTCTAACTGAGATGTTCTGTTATGAAGTTGCTGATATAACATTTTTAGTTGTTTTATTTCTAGTGCTAATACGTCGATTTCAGATAATGGTGTAGGATGCTTTGTATCGGATAAACAAGTATCGAGTGTTTGGATTTGCGTTATAGAATCTTGAGACATAGATTTAAACTGCTGTAAACCTTGAATAAGTATTGGCATTGGAATATTAATGCCTAACTTTGTTTTGATTAACGCTAAGCTAGGTTTTTTCCCTGTGTTCGCGATAGATTTTGCTGCTGCTAATACGCTTTCTAAAGGACTCATGATGGTTTCTATCTCAATTATCTGGTTTAAATGGTTCATATATAAAACAGACCATAATAGGGTATTAGCCTGTTGATCTGCTATTTGCGTTTAACGAGATTAACTAACCTGAACTCGGGATAACGAGTGTCAGATATATTTAATTTTTTACTTAAAATCAACAGGTTAAATTTAACCTGGTTATTATTTACCCACCCGCTTGCTTAATGCCGAAATCTTTGTCGATATCAAGGCGGGATTTCGTACGTAATAGCTGGCTATTACTAGAAAGCACAACAAAGATAGGGGCCAAAATAGCGATATTAAGCGGCGCTGCTTAACCCGATCTCAGGTTAACTATCATAAAGAAATAGAACGTCATAGTGAAAACAAATTTGATGAAATGATGTGATAAGTAAGATGGTATGGATGATAAATACTGATTTGCTTTCTAGTCTCTAATGTAGAGATACTATTTTCTGATTAAGGTATCTAAATGATCTATCACTTCAGACCATTGTGCGTCTTCCTCTATAGCCTCTTTTAAAAAACTTTTTTGGGATTCATTCCAAAAATCAGCCTGACAAAGAAGTACATTGTTGGGAATTTTATGATCACCAATAAATTTATCGATATTAGGTGCACTGTTATCTATGCCTAACTGCTCAAATAAATGGCTGAGATCTTGAGGTGTCGTATCCATTGACTGCTCCTTAAATTAGGTATCAATGTGTCGCTAAGATAAATGATTAGTACAAGTATGGATCAAACTACAACAAAGTGTTTATTTTAAAAGCATTATGCGATTAACATTTGCACTATCACTTTGACTTGGTACATTAATCACTCATTATTTTTGAGGTAATAGGTTAACAACAAATGATTAAAGATGAGAATGGATCACTAGAGACATATCGAGCTGTATATTTAACCGCTGAAGATTTACGAGTTGCAGCCTCAATACTTTATAATGCCTATCATGACGATCCTTTTTTTGTGGATTTATTGCACACTGGTGATATGGCAATATATGAGCAAAAACTAAGAGGAGCTATACGTGAGGAACTCAACGAGTTATGGCAACAAGAACAAGCACTAATAGGGCTGTTTGACTCAGATAGAATGGTGGGGCTTGTGTGTATTGTGACACAGCAAGTACCGTTAGGAGGGGCTAGATATTGGCATTGGCGATTAAAAATGTTGCTCAGTACTGGTTGGCAATCTACCCAATCCTTGATTAAAAAAGAGACTTGCTTATTAGAGCATTTACCCAGCCCTCGATGTGGTGTATTACAATTTATTGCCGTGTCTCCCTGTGAGCAAGGTAAGGGGTTTGGGGGCAAATTGGTTGAAGCGGCCCTGAGTTGGTGTGACGAACAACCTGAGTTAGATGGGATGGGAGTCTTTACTTGTGCACAACGTGACGTTCAACTTTTTAGTCAACATGGTTTTAGTGTGCTTGAGCGGCTTTCGATAGGGAACATAGACGGTGAATTACTATTTTATCGCGCTCACGGGAGTGACTAATCAGTAGAATAAAAACAGAGGATACCTAAGTCGATATTGTTATTTTTTTAGTCGTTTTCTCGCATTCACGGCATAATTTGCTATAGCTAATAGAGGCTCATTTAAATTGATGTAGTAATATGACTGTGACAACTAGGATTTATAGCGGATTCGCCATTTCATTATTGCTTTCTATCGTGCTGTTTCTTGTTGCACGTACCAGTGTTAATAATATCAATACTGGTATCGATAAATTATCCTCCCAAAGTGTGCCAATTCTTATTTCTGCTGCAAACTTATCAAAAAGTGTATTGACCAGTGAGCTTGTATTAAAGCAATTAATAACAGCAGATAAGCTTAGTGAAGCGATGTTATTGTCAGAACGTTTTACTGAAGTGCAAGCAGTTAATCAAACGAGTATTATTAATTTAGGTAATCAACTTAATACTTTACCTGAGTTTGTTGAGCTATTCACACAAGTTGAAAAGGCCAATGCACAGCTATACGGTATTGCTAATAAAGGCATTGAACAATTATTAAATGTTCTTAAGCAAATAGAAATAACGGCTAAATTGACGCGTGAATTTGGTGACATGGGTGATGAAAGTTTAAGTTTTGCCTATGATTTAGAAAGCATGGCTGAAGATCAGCAAACGGTTGATGATATAGCTCGATTTGTTGAGTTAATTGAAGTGACGGTAGGGACTGCAAATCAGGCGCTTAAGTCAAATTTGGCCTTTGAAATTATGGGTCTAAGTAAAGAGGTGGAAACTAGTCTAAAAGACATATCTACGCTGTTAACAACGTTGCAATCATCTTATGAACTTAAAGGAAGTGATGAGTTAATTGCGATGGTTGACAATATCCAGCAGTTTAAAGGGGCATTAAGTGGAGATAATAGTGCGATTAAGTCAAAGATTAATAATCTTAAAAGCTTTTCTAAAGTAAAAAAAGAGTTTGAATTGTCCGCGACTCAAGCTAATACAATGCAAACGTTACTTATAGAGCTGAATCACAAAATAGAGGTCTACACAGATGGTGTAAAGCAAAGTGCTTCAGGCATTGTGGCAGACAGCCAATTGACGTTAATTATTTTGGTATTACTTATCGTTATTCTCTCTTTAGTGATGTCATTTTTGGTGACACGCTCAATTTGCTATCCCCTTAAACAAGTGGTTGAGAAATTAAAGATCGCAGCAACCGGTGACATGACGGTCCAGTTTGACAATAAGCGCAAAGATGAATTAGGGGATATGGCTGATTGTATGCAACAGTTATTAAATAGTCTTCGTAATGCATTACAGGAAATTGCAAATAATTCCCATTTATTGGCCAGTACAGCTGAAGAAACCAGTACCATTGCAGATATGAGCTTTGCTAGTGCCAATCAACAGCAGCAGCAAATGGAAGCGATGAGTAGCTCGATTTCACAAATGACTGAAACTGTATCGTCAGTATCTCAGAGTGTTAATGTCACCTTATCTCAAGTTGAACAGGTTAATATGCAAGCAAAACAAGGTGAATCTGTGTTGCTGGAAAATACCGAGAGTATTATTCAGTTAGGTAATACAATTGAAGAGTCAGCGAAGGTTATACAAAGTTTGAACGATGATACGATGAATATTAGTTCAGTATTATCTGAGATTAAAGGGATTGCAGAACAAACTAACTTACTTGCATTAAATGCAGCGATAGAAGCTGCTCGTGCCGGTGAGCAAGGAAGGGGCTTTGCCGTTGTCGCTGATGAAGTCCGGTCATTGGCAAGCCGAACACAAGATTCGACTCAGGAGATCCAGTCTGCTATTGAACATTTAGTTGAAGGAGCCGGACGGTCAGTTGATAGCATGAAAGAATCACAAGATGCTTCACAAAACTGTGTCGTTGGAAGTAACAAAGTAAAAGATATGCTGCATAATATCGTTGAAAGTATTCAGTCTATTCGTGACATGAGTCAACAGATAGCTTCAGCATCAGAGCAGCAAACCATTGCAGCCCAATCACAATTAACGAGCGTCAATGATATCAATGATATTACAGAGCAAACGGCGGTGCGAGCACGTGAAAACCAAGAAGCGAGCCAACAACTTGCTGAAATGGCAGAGGCACAGCGTGCGCTGCTAAATCGTTTTAAAACTTAACTAACCCACGACTTACAATAAGAGGATTTTTGGTATGAAACTTCAATTTATTTGTCTATTTATGGCTATATTTACTTTTATGTTCACTGAATTTGCTTTCGCTGGTGCTTGTGAAATTCAGTACACTCGTACATCGTGTCCAGATAAAGAGAAGATCAGTTATAAAAAGTGTAAAGGTAAACAAAGCTGTTCTAAATTTAAAGAGGCAAGTAGTGCACAAGAATGTGGCGAAATGGCAGTTTCATCTTGTAAAAATAAACGAGTGACAGTGACTAAATCGAAAGTTATTAATGCATTATATGATGATAAGCAAATTAAAGCATCGAATGGGAGCGATGATTTTTGTACGGTTTATGAGAAAGCTGCAGAAGAGTTTAATAAGTGTGATGGTTAAAGAATAAATTCAGGATATATTTTTATGTTAGGTGTATTAATATCCATTTGCCAGTGTACGACTACACGTGTTGTGACTGTATGGTGTAAGCCTTCACATTATGTATTCTTAACCTTGAAAAGCATTGTTTTCATTGGTGCGTTGAGCATGTTTAGCTTAATAGTACAAGGAGCGAACAATCAAAGTATCAAGCTCGCATTTCCTGCTGATCCTGATAGCAATGTAAATATGAAATGGGCTGAATTAATTTATACTGATGCTTTTTTACGCATCAATATAAATTTTAGCTATATAGTTCTGCCTGTTGTTCGTGCAAGTCGGATGACAGATTCAGGGGTACTCGATGGTGAAGCGCTACGAGTTGAGCATTATGGGTTAGGACATCCGAATCTTATTCGGATAGAAGAACCCATAAGTACTACTCATATTGGCGTATTTGCATCTAATCCATTAATCGAGATCAAATCTTGGCAGGATGTCGTCAGTAGTCAGTATAAAATCGACTATTATCGCGGAAATTACCTGGTGCCTAAACGGCTTTCACAATCCAAGTATCCTGACAATATCAATGATTCTTCAGCCCCGATTGATTCATTGCATAAATTAGGTAGAGGTCGAATCGATCTTTACATAGCAGCTGATAGAATAACCAATGATGTATTAAACACGCCTGAATTTGCGGATAAAAAAATTAAAATGATCACGACATTAGAAAAAATTCATATTTATGGTTACCTACATCAACGTCATAGTGAGCTGACGGTTAGATTGGCAGATATTTTTCGAAAAATGAAAGTAGAAGGAAAATTTGAGGAATACTTAAAGCAAGCTAACCAGTTCATGGCTTCTCAAACTGTACCAAAATAATGCTAATAACAGTCAAAAATCCTTGATTACTGAGCACAGCAGTGAATAGAATTTACTCTGAGTATAGGTTCGATAGTTATTGTTGCATCTTTAATAAAATCAAAGTGGATTATAATGTTATGATTATTCAAACCTTCGCAACACAGAGTCATTGACTGTTGTGAGAGGTTTTGTTGATCACTTATTGTCGCTGCGTTCGAAGAACCTCATGATGTTTCATTATACTTAATACGCTTGAGCTTGGTTAAGCCAATCAGATTCGAAACTATTGATGGTGACTTAGTGTGTGTCATGGAAGCGATAGTGATGTATCAGTTCATCAATAAAGTCGCCCTCATCCAAATTTAGTTATTTTTTATGATATATTCTCACCTTAATTTTCTGCTTGTTCTTTATTGATATCCAATAACGTTGAAATGCTGAACGCTGCATTGTGACGTTGTTTGGAGATAGTTTCATTTAATCACAAAAAAATGGATGAAAAATAATGATGTTTTTGCCCAAAAAAATGAATCAATTAGCTGTCAGTTGTTATTGGTTTATCGTGAGTATATGTGTGTTTATTGCCGTAGTTTGGGCTGCGTGGCATGTAATGAAATCACAAGATTTTCATTATGCAAGCCTTTATGATTGGATTGAGATAGAGCAACACATAGATGTGTTTGGACCGCAAAATAAGCACTTTTTGGGACTTGAACAGTTAGGTAAAACTGAGCACGTACGGCTATTTTCTGACATTGTTAGTGCCATTCACCATCATGGCGTTGGATTAACCGAGCTTTCCTTTAACACTTCTTACCATACGCAGCCATTGTTGACCAAAGCCGAGGTGATCCATCTACAAGATGTTGCCAATTTGATTGATACATTAAATAACGCATCATTTTTTTGTATTGTAGTGTTATTAGTACTTGTTTTATTGCCCGTCGTTAGAGGACTGATGTTTCATCAGCCCTTAACATTTCCTATGTTCAACAAACACATTTTGTTCACAGTCTATAGTGCCGCTATTGGTGCTAGTCTAGTGTGTGTATTTGTCATTGGTCCGACTCGAGTGTTTTATTGGTTTCATGAGGTGGTGTTTCCTGATAATCATCAGTGGTTTTTTTATTATCAAGATTCATTGATGACGACGTTGATGAAAGCGCCAGACCTGTTTGCAGCAATGACAATCGGACTGTGTATTTACAGCATATTTATTGCTGCGTTAGTTTTTGTTGTATTTATTTTGCTCAACATGTATTCAAACGTAGTGCTGAAGGTTAAGTGTTAACATTATTCATCATGTAAATGCCATTGTGTGATTCAAAGCTAATGAGGTACAGTTACAACGAAGAGGAGGTTATTTTGAATAATTTCATGGTATTTACAGGTGGCCCAGGCTCTGGAAAAACGAGTGTGATACATGAGCTAATTAACTTGGGGTTTCAATGTGCCTCTGAGGTCGGGCGAAAAATAATACAGTTGCAAGTTACCCAGCATGGCACAGCACTACCTTGGGAAGATAAGGTGGCGTTTCGAGATGAAATGGTGAAAGCTGAAATGTTAACTTTCGATTATTATCAAGGATCAAAGAGCCTAGTGTTCTTCGATCGTGGAATTGTTGATTCATATGGCTATTCGAGATTAGAAGAGTTGGTCATTCCAGAGCAACTTGTAATGGACTGCAAAACACTTAGGTATAATCCTCAAGTTTTTATTTTTCCGCCTTGGGAAGAAATTTTTATAAATGATGCGGAGCGTAAGCAGCAATTTAAGCAAGCTATTGCTACTTACGACAAGATGGTCAGCGCCTATCAAAAATTCGGTTATACCTTGGTTGAGGTACCTAAAACCTCTGTTGCTGAACGTCTTAAATTTATTCTAACTATGATCGAACAAAATTAAGGTGTTAAAATTATGATAGTTAATGTGGTAAAATATCAACAAGGTTGGGCTGAGTTGTATCAAGAGGAAAAGTGCGCGTTATTAAATACATTGGGTGAAATGGTGTGTAAGGTTCACCATATAGGCAGTACAGCAGTGAAAGGTTTAGCTGCAAAACCCATTATCGATATTATGATCGAAGTGGACTCTCTCACAAAGCTAGATGCTGCATCTGGCTTTTTTGAAGAGATGGGTTATGAAGCTATGGGGGAGTTTGGCATTGAAGGGAGGCGCTATTATCGCAAGGGTGGAGATCATCGAACCCATCAAATTCATGGGTTTATGGTTGGAGATTGCCACATACAAAGACATCTCGCCTTTCGTGATTATTTGATAGCCCACCCAGATATAATGCATGAGTATCAAACTTTAAAAATAGAGCTTGCCAGCACATGTAATAATGATATTGATGTGTATTGTCATGGTAAAGATAGCTTTGTTCAATACCATGAAAATCAAGCTGTAAACTGGTTCTTAAGTGTATAACCCTTAAAGTAGCTTCCCTCTGGCTAAATATTTTTTTAAGTGTTATTTACTCAAGATTTTTTATTTTTAGCATTGAGTCAATTGTCCTTATTCTTTTGAACTTGAACGTAATTCTGTCACTTGAATTGTGTCTCCTTCGATATGCCAGATAATATCTAAGTCATACAGTGCTACTTGATACTCTTTAGGATCGCTTTTAGCTTTCTTATAGGCGGGTCGAGGATCTTGGGCTAGTACGCTTGTGATTAGGGCTTCTAATCTTGGATATTGAGCTTGCTTTTGGTGATCAATGAGTTGTTGGCGAGCATGCTTTGAAAATATGACCTGAGTTAGGCTTGGTGTTTCATGAGCGATGCCTCCTTGTGCATCTTCAATGGCGTCAGAAAAGGGAATGTAAGGCTTAATGTCAATAATGGGCGTACCATCGAGGAGATCCATGCCGGAGATCTCAAGTGAGACAATCCCATTTTTGTGATTGATCTGATGCAATTTTACCACCGACTGACCAATGCCATTAGGCCTGAAGGTCGAACGTGTAGCAAAGACGCCCATTTTTATGTTTCCACCAAGACGAGGAGGTCTCACGGTGGTCTTCCAACCTTGAGATAAATTTTCATGAAAACTAAAAAGTAGCCATATGTGTGAGTATTGCTCTAATCCTCTAACCGCATCGATTTGATTAAATGGTGGCTGAAGTTCGACAAAGCCTCGGGCCGCAGTGACGAGACCTGGCTGTCTTGGGATCCCGAACTTTTGCTTATATGGCGTGCGGCATATGCCAACAGCCTGAAGCTGACTGGTTAATGTCATCTGTATTTAGCTTCTTAAAATTAGGTTAGTGGATATCTGAGCTAGCAAGGTTAATGGCTTGCCCAATGCAAAGGGCACTCGTTACGCAGTCTTGTGTTTGTTCTTTTGATACAAAGCAGGTTTTGATAATAAGGCCATTAGCGCCTTTATCAGCAGCTGAACGTCTGGCGAGTGTACGAGCTTCTACTATCGTTGCAGGCGCATCATTTACTCCTATTTGACAAGATTCTCCTTCAACGAGTCCTTTAGGTTCAAAGTTGCTGTTAGGTAGACTATCTTCATAGACAATGACATCAGATACTTTGAAATATTCATCGATAGCTTCTGCATTGAGGTTACTGTTAAATGTATACCCGTTTGCACAACCATTTAGGAGTAAAAGAAGGATAGGTGTTAAGGTTTTTTTCATCATTTAGGCCTGTAAATATCATTTTCGATCCTAAATTATAGATGCTGACCCATTTTTAGATCGAAGGTTAACAATCAGGCATTTATGTTTAGGCATATAGCACTAGAGACAATATAGTCGTCACTAACGTTTTTTGTAGTGTCATGTGCATGAGATTCTATCGCTTTAGATGCTTTTGATAAAGAGGTTGTTGTTGATTATTTTGATCTGCTTTTATTATATTGGCATTGGTTTTTGCCTATAGTCCTTATATCTCTTCATAAGAGTCACTTTTAGTGATGATATAACGTTTGATGTATTGTGTTTGTCGATTGAAAAAGAAACAGCAGTGAAACTGGTTTTTAACATTGTTTTAGAAAGTTAAGTATGGTAGCAGTTCTTTATTGTATGCTATAGGGGTCATTTGCATTTATTGTTATGTTAATTGGTGGCAGATGAGCGGGTGTGGATTGAGGGCGATAATGGTTTATGTTTCATCAGCCGTTAACTATTAGTTAGTAGTGTGTCGTATCTTAGTATGTTCTTATCAATGTCGGTGTTAATTTGAGATAAGAGCATAGATTATTTCATTGAGGTTACTTGACTGTACATTACGCCACCACTTATAGCTTTTTTCATGTATTTTTATTGATTTCAATGACGTTAAATTGCTTTTTAATTTATGAATAGTGCTATTTTTTGCATTTTTTATGTGTATTATTTTTTTTGATAAGAAGTAATAATTTACTTCTTAAATATAAAAAAATCAATTCATTAGCATAATCTATAGCTAAATAATGATGAATTTTACAGAGTGGACTTTTTTAAGTCGATAGCGTATTGATGATGTTATTACTTTATTATTTATTATAACAGTGGTCATTTTTTTGATTATACGCTGTAGTGATTGTATCTTATTATTGAATTATCACAGTTAAGGTTAAACCAACGCACATATATTATTTTTTAATGTTATCAGTATGTTGCGGCTCTTATTTGTGTTTTTATAGATTTAAATTTTTTATCGAAAATTTTTTTATATGTTTTATTTTGGAGGTTATTTTATCTACCTGTGATTAAGTGTTATAGCTTTACCTTGTTAAGGTGCTATTAATGTTAGTAATGGGTCTTATTTTGTTGTTTTAGGTTATAAAAAAACCGGCATATGCCGGTTTTAATCACTATCTAAAATAATAGTATTTAGATAAGGAAGTCATCCATAGTGCGCCCTTTATCTAGTTCGTTTTTAAACACTGTTGGCATACGACCTTGACCAGTCCAAGTAATAGCTTCACCGTTTGGTGCTGCTATTGTATATTTCGCTGGGCGTGGGTCGCGCTTTTTAGGTGCTGCTTTAATAGTAGTAGAACCTAAATCATCAATTGATAAGCCAACTGCTTGCATTTGCTTACGGATTTCATCAATTTTAGCATTACGCTCTGCCATCGCTGCAGTTTCTACTTCAGCTTGAGATTCTCTCTCTGTGATAATTTTTTCAAGTTTGCCTGATAGTTCATTTAAATCATCGATAGATAATTCTTTTACTGCCGCTTTAAAACGACGACCGTGAGTTAGTATTTCAAGAAAATCATTCATAATAATATTGGTCCAATTAATAGAAGTGAGGTAAAAAATATATTAGATAGCTAATGATAGGAATTTATACAACAAGGATCAAATAATATTTGATATTAATTGCCCAATATACAAATAAAAATCAAAAATAAGTATTTTTTATTGTTTTTGAGCAATAAAAATCTTTATTTTTGCCTTGGTTATCGTTTTTTATGCAAACGAGCGTTTGAAAGCTTGTTGACGTTAACGTTAACAGCAAGTACAGTAGGCCTACTTACTTATAGGTAATGGCCTATATGCACTCCGCTAAAATATGACGTAAGAGGAAGCCCTATGAAAGTATTGGTGCCCGTTAAGCGCGTCGTCGATGCAAATGTAAAAGTTAGAGTAAATGCTGACAATACAGGTGTCGATACCGCAAACTCGAAGATGGCAATTAACCCTTTTTGTGAGATTGCTGTAGAGGAAGCCGTTCGTTTAAAGGAAGCGGGAGTTGCTTCAGAGGTCGTGGTGGTCACGATTGGGCCCAAAGCGGCACAAGAGCAGTTACGGACGGCTATGGCACTGGGGGCCGATCGAGGTATTCATGTTGAAGTTGATGAGGAGCTCGTTCCCTTGTCTATTGCTAAGTTACTCCATTGTGTACAAAAAAAAGAGCAAGCCCAGCTCATTTTACTTGGTAAGCAATCTATTGACGGTGATAACAATCAAACAGGTCAAATGTTAGCAGCATTAGGAAAGATGCCTCAGGCCACATTTGCATCAGAGGTGAAACTTGAAGGTGAAGTGCTTACTGTTACTCGTGAAATAGATGGTGGCTTACAGAGTCTTAGCTTACCACTTCCTGCTGTTGTCACTGTTGATTTACGTTTAAATGAGCCTCGCTATGCTAAGTTACCTAACATAATGAAAGCGAAACGTAAGCCGTTAGAGACTATGTCTGTTGACAGTTTAGGTGTTAGCTTGAAATTGCATCAACGTATTCTGAAAGTGTCACCTCCATCTGAGCGTCAATCAGGTGTTATGGTGAATTCAGTGGCTGAGTTAGTGGAAAAATTGAAAAACGAAGCGAAGGTGATTTAATGGCAATTTTAGTGTTAGCAGAACATGATAATAGTGATCTAAAACTGGATACGGCTAAAGTCGTTGCCTGTGCTCAAGCGATTGGTGATGATATCCATGTCTTGGTGGTTGGGTATGAGTGCGGAAATGTCGTCGAAGCGACTCAAAAACTGTCTGGTGTCAGTACAGTACTGGTTGCTGATAATATTACCTATGCTAGCCATATGGCAGATAATGTTGCTGAGCTTATTGTCAGCATTGCATCTGATTATGATCATATACTCGCAGCGGCTTCCAGTCATGGTAAAGATACATTGCCGAGGGTGTCGGTGTTATTAGATGTGGCTCAAATTTCAGAAGTGATTGAAGTTGTTAGTACAGATACGTTTGTTAGACCCATTTATGCGGGGAATGCGTTGGCGACGGTGCAGAGCTTAGATGATAAGAAGGTGATGACAGTACGTAGTAGTGCTTTTGATGAAGTGAGTAATGATGGCTCAGCGGCGAGGGTTACGATCGATAATATTTTTGAATCTCAATCAACCTTTATTTCTCAAAGTTTGACTCAATCTGTGCGTCCAGATCTTGGTGCTGCATCCATAATTGTCTCTGGTGGTCGTGGATTAGGCTGTGCTGAAAACTTTACAATTTTAGAGCAGCTTGCTGATAAACTTGGGGGTGCGTTGGGTGCGTCTCGTGCCGCTGTTGATGCCGGCTTTGTGCCTAATGATCTTCAAGTAGGCCAAACGGGGAAAATAGTGGCGCCAGATCTTTATATTGCTGTTGGGATCTCTGGTGCGATTCAGCACCTTGCCGGAATGAAGAATTCTAAGGTGATCGTTGCGATTAACAAAGATCCAGAAGCCCCTATTTTTCAAGTTGCGGATTATGGTCTAGTGGCTGATCTGTTTGAAGTGGTCCCCCAGCTGGTTGAATTGGTTTAAATCCGTTTTAGGTGTCGCATTAGTGTTGAACTTAAGTTGAGTAAGGTTTAATTTACTCGAATTAGTGTGACTTAGATCACAACAAGTAGCTTTGGGGTAGGATCTCCAAAGCCGTTTATGGTTTTATGGCCTTCGCGTCGTTTGGAACAAGGTTAGATGACGTCCTGAGAATGTAGAGGAGCATTAAATATCAGTAGTGATAGTAGGGGGAGCCCGTTTATCTATCATGAAAGGATTTAATGCCGAAGTAGTAATACACATCACGGTTTACTGCTGGGGCTGACATCGAATAGGTGCAGCACTGCCATAGTATTTCTTGTCTTTTAGGGCAAGAAGATTTTATACCTTTTAACATATGGTATTACTATGGAGCGCTACTGATACGATAGGTGTACCCGATATATATTAATTATCCCACCAGTTCAGTTGCTCTCCATTCCGTACTTAAACGAAGAAAAATATAAATGACAACTTTAAGTTACGCCGATTCGGCACTTTCATTGCTTCCTCCTGTAGTGGCAATTTTATTAGCAATTATTACTCGTCGTGTACTGCTCTCTTTAGGGGTTGGTATTATTATTGGTGCTACATTGATTTCAGATTTTTCAGTGATTAATTCAGGCCAGTATTTAGCCGAAAAAATCGCGGGGTTATTTTGGGATGATGGTAGTCTCAACAGTTGGAACCTTTATCTAATAGGCTTTTTGGTGTTGTTGGGGATGATCACGGCACTTATAACTGTCAGTGGCTCAGCTAAAGCCTTTGCGGACTGGGCACGCACAAAAATTCGTAATAAGCGTGATGCTAAATTATTAACTATGTTCTTAGGCTGTGTGGTATTTATCGATGATTACTTTAACAGTTTGGTTGTTGGTAGTGTGGCGAGGCCTTTAACGGATAGGTATTACATTTCTCGTAGTAAGTTAGCTTATTTACTTGATTCAACCGCTGCGCCAGTGTGTGTTATTTCACCGGTTTCGAGTTGGGGCGCATATATTATTGCCTTAATTGGTGGGATTTTAACAGCACATGGATTTACTGATTCAGGTCATTTAAGTGTGTTTATTCAGATGATCCCGATGAACTTTTATGCGATATTCGCACTATTATTACTCCTATGTGTTGCTTTTCTAGGGTTGGATATAGGCCCTATGCGTACACATGAGTTGAATGCGCAAAAAGGTATCTTATATGATGAATCCAAAGGTTTACCACCAGGGGCAAATTCAGATCTTCCTGAAGCTGACAATGGTAAAATTTTAGGGTTGTTTCTGCCTATCACTGTACTGGTAGCAGCTACTTTTTACTTTATGGTCAGCAGTGGCGGTGATGCTCTTAAGGCTAAAGGTTTAGCGTTTAGCCTTCTTGGTGCATTTGAAAATACCGATGTGGCTTCATCTTTATTCTTTGGTGCTGCGGTAGGTTTGGTATCAACTTTGGTGTTAGTGGTAAGCCAAGGGCTAAATAAGTCATACATGGCGAAAGGGATTATTGAGGGGGCACGCTCAATGTTACCCGCTATTTATATCTTGTTATTTGCTTGGACGATTGCAAGTGTGATTGGCCAACTTGAAACAGGTAAGTATATGGCGAGCTTAGCGACAGGGAATATTCCTTTTGCTTTGCTTCCTGCGGTACTATTTATGTTGGCTGGTTTGACGGCATTTTCAACGGGAACAAGTTGGGGCACATTTGGGATAATGTTACCCATCGCTGCAGATATGGCGATGGGAACACATACTAATATGATGTTACCTATGCTGGCAGCTGTATTAGCTGGTGCTGTGTTTGGCGATCATTGTTCGCCTATCTCTGACACCACTATTTTATCGTCTACCGGAGCCAATTGCCATCATATTGACCATGTGGTAACTCAGTTGCCTTATGCGTTAATTGTGGCTGTTATTAGTTTAGTGGGTTACACAGTGCTTGGATTTACCGAGTCTGTTATTGCCGGTTTTGCGACTTGCAGTATCTTACTCGTGATAACAGTGATCGCCCTCAAAATTAAGGTTAATCGCATTTCGGTATAAACTGAGCTGTACTCCCCAGAAAAAGCCGCTATTATAAGCGGCTTTTTTGTTTGATACGGGACATTTTATCTTTGATATAAGCTTTTGGCATCAATGGTGATAAGCTAACAGAAATTATTTAATGAGAGAATATCGACTTGGCACAACTTTATTTTTACTATTCGGCCATGAATGCCGGTAAATCGACTTCTTTACTTCAGTCATCTTATAATTATCGCGAGCGTGGTATGAATACTTTAGTGATGACAGCCTCTATTGATGATAGATATGGAGTGGGAAAAGTCGCATCCAGAATAGGGATTGAAACTGAGGCATGCATGTTTGGCTGTGACGATAATATTGCCATTATGATTGAAGATGCTAATAAAGCAGAGACGATGCATTGTATATTAATTGATGAGTCTCAATTTCTCAGTAAAGAGCAAGTTAAACAACTGACTCATGTGGTTGATAATTTGAATATCCCAGTGCTTTGTTATGGGCTTAAAACTGATTTTCAAGGTGAACTTTTTAGTGGCAGTCAGTATTTATTAGCCTGGGCTGATAAGTTGGTTGAGCTAAAGACCATTTGTCACTGTGGTCGAAAAGCGAATATGGTGCTTCGTCTTGACGAAGAAGGTAAGGCTATGCGTGATGGTGAGCAAGTAGCTATTGGTGGTAATGAACGTTATGACTCAGTGTGCCGTAAACATTTTCGTGAATGCTTATGGGATTAGTGAGTTTAGCGTAACGCTTTCTTAGTCGCGAATTTAGGGCAAAGCATAGCGGGTAATCCCATTGCTCTTGTGCCTTTGGTGATTCATACAAAATCTATACCCAAAGGACCTCAAGGTGCAGATTTGAGTATTTGAACATGGCCATTAATCTTACCGTTTAAAGTAACTCCAATAGTCGGTAAGGTGCTCGATAAGCTGGGGTGTCTGTTCATCATTGAAATAGCCTTAGAGCAACCATTTTCTGGTGTTAATATTGTTAAGTTGAGAAAGCTGTCTGATGTCTGGTAAGACTGATTCCATGTAATCTAATAGCCTATGCAATCATGGGGGCAGACACCGCTTCAGAACACAGTAAAATAACTTTTATTCAGTTACGCAGATGGCAATCACGGTATGTTTTGTGCTATGATTCTAAGGAATATTTCTTTTAAACTGTTAATGATATTCTTTGCAAGGGAATATCACGATCTCATGATAAAATTAATTAAGCTTTTTTTGAATAAGCTACACATTCAATGATCACAGGTATACATATTTCATCGCTTTTAGTTAAGCGCATAGGTGCTGACTTGTTCAAGGTAGTTGGCTGCTGCATAATTACTTGGATCAACCTCTAAAGCTTGCAAAAAGACACTTTTAGCTTCCTCAATTTGGCCTACTTCTGCTAAGAAAATACCAAGCTTAATGAGTACAGGAATATCTTTAGGGTATTTATCGAGATAATCGAGGTAGATAGCCAAGGCTTCTTGTCCTTGTTCACTTAATTTGAGTACATGGGCATATTGAGGTAAGTATTCATCACTGTATTTGATAATACTAGCAAAGTTGTCTCTTGCTAGTTCGAGCTTGTTAAGGTTGAGCGCGAGTCTAATGACTTGTTTTAGTTCTGCTTCATGGCGCATGTCTTTTGGGGTTAACAATATTGTTTTTAAGGCCTGTTCCTGTTTGTTCTCCAGCATATATTGGTAGCTTAGTGCTAGGTGGTAAAGTCGTAAAACCTCTTGATCAGTATCAATAAATGGATGTGAGTATTGTACTATTTTTGATATACCTAAAAGATGCTTATTCTGCAGTAACACTTGTAACTTTTTAAACGCGTTCCCCATAATTGGAGTAACAGCATGATCGGTCTTATCAATAAATTTTTTGACGGTAAACTGTTCATAAAACTTATCTTGGGAGGCGTTAATTTGCAAACGATCATTTGGTGATAAGTTAGCGTATTCTTGTGGATGCTGCTGCTGCCATAAAACAGATCTTCCCCACTGTTTATCATTATTCCATTGCAGACACAATGCTTGAATATTACATGAGGGTTGATATTCATCAATTCTAGACTTGATACGTATAATTGCAGATTGAATCAGTGTAGATAATTGATTGTTGATTGATTGGAATGCATTGTAATAGACACGAGATTGATCGTTAACATCTTGTTGTGTCCATTCCTCTTCTTTTTTTGTTGACAAAAAGTGTGAGAATTCATAGTAACCATAAAATTTGATTAAGTTTGCGAATTTATCAAACTTAAGGTTTATTTTTCGCTCCATTTTATCAAGCTTTCCTGCCAAGTTAGTCATTCTCTGTGGTTTTTTCTCAGCAATTTCCATTTTTTCGATTATGACTAATGCATCAGCCAGTATGACTTGAAGTTTTTTCAACTTATTGTTAGCAGTGGTCAGTTCATTAAGTGTATTGTTTAAATAAGCTATTTTTTGCAATGAGGGAAGTTGATGATTTTCTGGTGTTAATAATGCACGTTGCTTATCGCTAATATCCTCAAGCACGATATGTTGTGATTCAATATAATTGACGCCGTTAATTTTAGCTGCATCTTTTGATAAATTGATGATGTTTATATTAGGATGTTCTGTCACAAATGTTTGTAAAGACTGAATAGCGTGCAAGAGCGTCATCGGGGTTTCAGCCATTTCACCAGCGTTAGTTTCAACCCATTCCAGTATTGCCCCTATATTAGGACCTAGACTTGCCCCATAAGTGCCTTGTGTATGAGTATTCCCTGTTTGAGAGTGGCAAAAGTCCACACCACACAGGAGTATTTGATTAAAGCCCATTTTCGTCGCAATTTCGATGGCACTATTTGTGACCGTTGGACCAATAGATTTGATATTGTCAATATCACTGTGATTATCCCAAGGTAAGCGGGACCCTGTGTAGAGTGCTGTACCTTGCCATTGACCTAAAATTTGTGGAACAACATGATAGGAGTTGATTAATAAGGTGTTATGGTCAATTTCCATGAACTCTTTATTAACATCGAAGCTAATAAATTGAGGGTCGACAGACACGACAATATCGGGTTTTATGTTGAGCTTAGTGAGCTTACCAACAACGCGTGATACTGCGATTATCACTAATTGTTTAGCATGTGCTTTAATCCAATCAATGCTATTGTCGAGTGAAGGTCCTCCAGCTAGCACGATACAGGTTTTACCAGTAAACTGTTTTTTTAATACTGTCGCTGGTTGAAGGTTTTCAGCCACATTTTCTAACTGTGTTTTTATAAAAATTTTTTGATTAAAACCAATGCTTTGATTAAAATATTCATGCTCTATTGCTTTTTCAACTTGAGAGGACAAAGTGCAGTAAATCTCGAGGTAGTTACCTTTTACTGCTATTGAGCGGTGTAATTTGAATTTTTTCTTTACGATAAAAAGGTTATTTTCGTGTTCAGTAATGTGTTGAGAGAATTCATCAAGGTTAGTAATAAATATATCATCAGTATGTGCATCTGGTATATCAATAGCAAGCAGGTCTAGCACTTCAACTAATTCAACGAATAGGAACTTACTTCCTTTTGCTAAAGATCGTTCCATGACATAGTTAGCTAGAAGACCTGAATCCAACCCTATGATTATGTGTAGTGTATCTGGAGTTGAAAAGGAACTTTTAAATTCTTCATCGAACAGAGACGTTGAATGGTTTTTTTCAAATGTACGTCGATTAACACTGGGGAGGTAACACTCATTAAACTGACTAATTGAAAATGTGTTAGATATTTCTGGATGAGTACTAAGCATTTTTCCCCTCTTTGATCCTGATTGCATAATCTTGTTAATTGCTTATCAACCCGTGAACATTAATCGATTAAATGTAAATAATTTGTCTTACATTACCACTCTTAAATGGTTGTTTTTTTAACAAGATAATAGTTAAGATTAAGCTTAACTATTTTTTTATTATTTTGCAAAATACTAATTCTATAGCATTATTATAAAAAATAAGGTTAGACAATTAGAATTAAATTACTAATATTAGTAATGTTTATAGTATTTTTCTACAAACGTTACTGTTGCTAAGTGTGGTCTTTTTGTTTGTTTAATGTTGTTTTTATTTGCTTTAAAATGATTTAGTATGTTTCAATTGACTTTCATTCGTGTAGGACCGTGCATCGATATTTTGGAGAATACATGTTTGATAATAAATCAATCTTAATTACAGGCGGTACTGGTTCGTTTGGCCAGAAATATACCAAAACTATTTTGGAGAGATATAAGCCAAAGCGCTTGATAATTTTATCTCGTGATGAGCTCAAACAATACGAGATGCAACAAGTCTTTAATGCTCCATGTATGCGATATTTTTTAGGTGATGTTCGTGATGGTGACCGATTGTTACAAGCGTTTAAGGATGTTGATTATGTCATTCATGCTGCGGCAATTAAACAAGTCCCTGCGGCTGAATATAATCCAATGGAATGCATTAAAACCAATATTTATGGTGCCGAAAATGTGATCAGGGCGGCGATAGTCAATAATGTTAACAAAGTCATTGCTCTATCAACCGACAAGGCTGCAAATCCCATTAATCTTTATGGCGCGACTAAGTTAGCATCTGACAAATTATTCGTCGCTGCCAATAATATTGTTGGCTCTGGTAGAACGCGTTTTGCGGCAGTACGTTATGGAAATGTGGTTGGATCTCGTGGTTCGGTTGTGCCATTTTTTAAATCACTTATTGACGATGGAGCAAGTGCCTTACCTATCACTCATCCTGATATGACTCGATTTTGGATCACCTTACAAGATGGTGTTGATTTTGTTCTTAAAAACTTTTCTCGAATGCAAGGTGGAGAGATTTTTGTTCCTAAGATCCCTTCGGTAAAGCTCATTGACATTGCAATCGCTTATGGGCCAAACTTGGTACATGACATTGTGGGAATTCGCCCTGGTGAAAAGATGCACGAGATAATGTGCCCAGGAGATGATTCACACCATACTTTGGAATTTGATGACCATTATGTTATTACGCCTAGTATTCGCTTTTATGGTGGTGATATTGATTATACGAGTAATAAGCTTGGGGCAAAAGGTGCGTTGGTTAAAGAAAGGTTTGAATATAACTCTGGTAACAATCCAGATTGTCTAACCATTGAGCAAATTAAAGCTTTTGATGATGATAATTTTTAATGATTCCTTACGGTAGACAAGATATTAACCAGGCAGATATTGATGCTGTGATGGAAGTACTTAAATCTGACTTTCTTACACAAGGTCCTAAAGTTCCGGCTTTTGAAAAGGCTATTTGTGATTACACAGGATCTGCTCATGCGGTAGCAGTAAATAGTGCGACCTCTGCATTGCATATCGCTTGTTTAGCGCTCGATGTTGGCCCTGGAGATCGAGTTTGGACCTCCCCTATCACTTTCGTTGCCTCGGCTAACTGCGCGCTTTATTGCGGTGCCTATGTGGATTTTGTCGATGTGGAATTAGCATCGGGTAATATGTGCCCTAAAGCCCTGAGCAAGAAGTTAGCTCTAGCAGCAGAGACTGGAGTGCTGCCAAAAGTAATTATTCCTGTACATTTAGCGGGGCACAGCTGTGATATGCAAACTATTGGTGACTTGGCTAAACAGTATGGCATAAAAGTAATAGAAGATGCTGCACATGCTATTGGCGGAAGTTATCAAGGTTTCAAAATTGGGGCTTGTCAATATTCTGATATTACCGTTTTCAGTTTCCATCCTGTTAAAATTATCACTAGTGCGGAAGGAGGTGTTGCAGCTACTCAGAATGCTCAATTGGCCTGTAGCATGGCTTCCTACCGAAGCCATGGGATAACCAAAGATCCAGCTATATTGTTACGACCTGATGAAGGAGATTGGTACTATGAGCAACATCAGTTGGGTTTCAATTATCGAATGACTGATTTACAGGCAGCTTTAGGGTTAAGCCAGCTGACTCGATTAAATGAGTTTGTATCGAAACGTAATAAGTTTGCTAAGGATTATAAGCTCGCTTTGTCAGGAACAGATATTACTCTAATCAAACCGATGGCTAATAGCGAGAGTGCATATCATCTAATGTTGGTTATTTTGCCTGATATCGCAGATAGAAAAACCGTTTTTGATGAAATGAGAGAGAAGGGCATACAAGTACATGTGCATTACTTCCCTGTTCATTTACAGCCTTTTTATCTTAACTTTGGCTTTAAAGTGGGAGATTTTCCGCAGGCTGAAGCTTTTTATCAACGGCTCCTTACTTTGCCACTTTATCCCACTCTTACAACATCGGAGTTTAGTTATATTGTTAAAAATATCAGACTACAACTTTATAGTTTAACAGCCATTAACCAGTAGTATGATTCTATTTTACCATCGCTGATAAATTGATCCGTGATCTTACCTAAAGATTTAATATTGAATCCAGCTGTTTGCATCAAGGTCTCGATTTGTGTTTGTTCATAATAATTACAAACATTGTCTACAGTTTCTCTTTGGTCGCTTTTTGAACTGAAAGAGAGTATTGCAGAACCATTATCTGCCAAAACTCTGTGTATTTCTCGTAAAGTATCTTCAGGTTTAGTTAGGTAATGCATTAGTCCCCAACAAAGTACTAGGTCAAATTTGCTACTTTGTAACATAGGTAAACCGTGACTGATATCTGTACAAAAGAGTTGTTCTGGAACAATACCATACAGCTTATTAACGACATTCAGTGCATATTTGCTTTGATCTACTGCGACAATGGTATTAATACCAAGTTCATGTAGGGCCCGAATATTTCGTCCCTCTCCACAACCTAAGTCAAGAACATTTGAAGATATTGTTAAAGAAGATTTAGATAAAAGTCTAATAACATTTATGTCTGGCCATACAAATGGTGCTTTTGAGCGAATATTTTTGTAGTGAAGGTCCCATTTCATATTAATTTTCTCTATTAGTAATTGAAACATTTTTCTGTGAGGTTAAATTGTAAAGATATTTATTTAAATCCTTTTGACTATTAAAGTCAAAAGTTAAATAATCTTTATGTTCAACTGCTTGTACGTATGTATGCTTAGGTATTGAAAGGTTGTATTGCTTAATTTTTTTTCTAAATAATATTATTGCGAATTTTATTACTTTAGTACAACTATCTAGTTTCTCATTTAATGATAGTGAAATATTGTTCTTAAAAATGTCATACCCATTAGTAATATGAGGAATGAAAACATCATTAACTAAGTCACCGCCTATTTCAGCATGAATCTCATAAATCTTAGCTGTCTTTTCAATACTATTGTATTTCATTGCGGTTTGAAAAAAACCGTGAGAGAGATTAAGTTTATGCTTTAAAGTCGCAAAGCTTGAACTGGCTATGTCACTTGTGGTTCTGTCAAGAGTATACCAGCCTAAGCCATCGAAATGTGGAGCCCCTGTTGATATTTCTCCAATAGAGACCAAGTGTTGTATTTTTTTGTTTTGAACGAAGTCAATAGAAGCTATATCATTACCTATCAAGTATTCTTCAATATTAACACTACCATCTGTAGATACGGCCTTAGCACTTGCTATAGCAGGAGCTAAATCATCAAATTTGTGACAAACACTCATAGCTGCATGGGATACCACCGTATATGCAGGTTTAATGAACACGGGGAATGATATATCTTGTAAGTGCTCTTTACAAAATAATTTAGGTGAAGGTATATTTAATTTATTATTATTTGTTGTAAATTTATTCTTGTGAATTAATAATTTGCTTGTAGCAATGTCTAGGGCTGATAAGTTAAAGCTATCAGCAATTATCGCACAGGTTACTACAGGAATACCTGTTGAACGTGTTAATACTGCTTTTGGTTTTACATTCAATAAGCCTAGTTCAATAATTATATTTTCTGGTTCATGGCTACTGATATTTAAAAATATATTGGAAATAGATTTACCTTCAGCTTCAGGGTTTTTATCACAAGATATAACCTTGTAACCATATTTTTTTATTGCTTTAATGAGTGGGAGCTGATTTTTACCAGCTCCAACACTGAGTATATAATCGTTCTCAAATAATATATTATTCAAAGATTATTCCTTTTATATTTCACTATCAAAAATGGAGAGCTGTAATGTGACATGTTGGCTCAGGTGCTCTAGTCCTGTTCCAGGTTTTAGAATTTTTTTTGCATTTTTTTGCATATATTTAAATTGTTCAGGATTATCAATAGCATCTTGGATTTTATGTTTCATATCTTGACTATCGGTGGTTATACAGCAGTTTGCAGATTTTAATTTTAATAGTTCTTCCTTGCCACAAAGATGCTCCACGGGTAAAAGTAAAACTAAGTTTCCACTGGCTATACTCTCAAATAATGATAAACCGTAACAACTCAAGATAATTTTTGACTGAGCAATCAATTCAGGTAAATTACTTGGGTTTTTATGGATATGCCAACGTCCTTTACTTCTCAATTTTGGTGGTTTTGCCAAAGGGCCTTGTACCCAATGTAACTGAATGTTTGAGCCTGTGACTGATTCGATTAGCGTTGGTAAATGTTCTCCATAACCAAGTGCGTCACTACCCCCAGTAATAACAAGGAGTTGCTCGAGATTTGTGTGTTCTTTAGGCTTAGATAGTAATAGATGATCCCAGCCATAGCTTATTTTTATATTCTGTGAATGACTATAAAATGAGGGGATAAATAACTCATCGACATGATCAATAATAGCGATGAGTTTGTCTAATGCGATTATTCGAGTGTGATAATGCTTTTTTACTTTTTGTATTGCTAATTTTAGTTTTTCAATATCAACATGTTCAGGATGAAAGTCCAGAAGCCATAGTGGATTTTCATCTATTTTCATTTGGTTAATCATTGTATCGAGTGTCGGATACCACGTATTATTTGTGCTCTTTATCAAAATTTGATGCTGTTCGCCTATAATATGTAACTCAATGCCTATTCCTAAGTTTTCTATGAGGAATTCAGAGATTAATTGACAGCGCTTTAAGTGTCCAATACCAATTTTTGCGCTAATGTGACAATATAAACTGATTTTTTTGTATATTTTACTTGGATCTTTTTGTACTACATGTTGATTTATCTTACTTAAATGAGATTGAGATATTAGCTGGTTTTGCACCCATTTAAGATCGACTATGCTATTTACATGATTAGATAAATACCAATTTGAGTATATCTGCTGCATAAATTGATAATCGGCTAGAGTATCAACAGAAATTCTGTGTTTTATGCTCGTAAAGTCATCGCAATCGTCAATTTCTAATCGTTCAAGCACAGGGGTTAATTTGTCCCCGTAACCTACATGTTCTCGTGACATTGAGCATTGACTTACAAACATTAATTTGTTCCACCCCTCTCTACTATAAAATCCAATGCCTTCATGAATACTGACTATTGTATCTTTTAGTTTTATGCTATTTTTTTCTGGGGAGGTTGCGAGTAGTGCTAATGCATGATCGATAAACAGGGGTTCAACTAAGGGGCAATCACCACAGATATAGACGATGAAGTCGGGATCATATTGGGTGACTACAGAGTCTAGCCGACCCATAAGGTCATTGACATCACCATTATATTTTGCAACGGGTACCAGTGATTCTACAGCCTCTACCAATGGAAGGTTGAAATTATCAGCTGTTGTAGCAACAATGATCTCATCGAGTAAGCTACACCTTTGTAATCGAGTAATTAACCTATGTATGAGGGGATGACCTGCGAGTGGAAGTAGGTGTTTCTTTGGTAGACGACTGGAGTTGAGCCTAGCACCAATGATAGCAATTGATTTCAAATTTTAGCTCCATTGCTAAGCATGATATATGGAGACATAGTGTAACAAAAAGCAGGTAAGTGTCCCCCTAGTTTAAGTGTTTCATCAGCTTCAATTAAAGAGAACCATAACCTATTAAGATACTTACCGTTTATTTTTTTACTCGAAATCATGGGGAGTGCAGCACATTGATTAGGCTCCCAGTTAATACGAATACCTTTAATTCCATTGCCAAATAATACCTCACCGGTTGTTGCACCTAGCGCACTATTTGAAGATACAATGGATGATACTGGGCTACCATGATCTATATTGCTATCAACTTGAAAATATTCCATTTCATAACCACCATTGTAAGCGGCGAACCAGCAAGGAATATCACAATTCTGCAAGGTTATATAACCGAGTCTTAATGAGGCTTCTGGTCTGCATGGTTCATCGAAATAAAACCCACATTGAACAGATTGTCCTTCGAGACGGTACCATTTTGTTAAGGTGCCATTTAATGTAGTGAGAGAGGTTCTTATTATTAAGGCACCGTTATCATCTTCAAGCTGCCACTTTGCTTTAGTCAGGTCTGTTACTCTGTCGCGTTCGCGGAAACGTTCAAGAACGAGGTGGTTCGAATAGAAGTCTGCACCAAAACTAATATGGTCAAAGTGTCCATGAGCTAATGTACCGCTAACCGGAGAAAAACAGTGGTCGTTAAAGGCTAATGACTCAATGTTTAATCCCTTATTTGCGTTGAGAACTAATACTAACTCCACTGAAGAAATCTCTATCTTATTTCTATCTTTATCAAATGAGATTTGATAAAGAGGGTGTGAATTGATGCTATTATAATTTGGTAATACGAAAGGTATTATAGCTGGAAGCTTTGCTATTATTTTATCGAAGCGAATCTGAGTTAAATGGGTTCGGTAGTCACTAGACCATAATCGACATAAATTGCGCCAATCATTATCTGACTGGTTAGTGTCGGCAGTTAATTCCTGGTACTTAGCAAAACAATGTGTATTTAGCCTAAGGTCATCTCTTCCACTTAATGCCCAGCGGGTGACATTATATTTAGCCTGCTTTTTAACTGAAATAGGATGTGCTGAAACAGCGATATTAAGATGGTTTGTCTCATCACAATAACTTAAGGTTTGGCTTGGCATAACCCATAGGTATTTTTTTTCTTGGGACAAAGTAATAAACAGTGCTTCAATGCGTGCGCACTCACTTTGAGAATGGGCTTGTTCAGTTTTATATCTTCCAGGACGATAATCGAAAATCTCCGCATCACTTCCATAAAGAGGAAAAGCAGCGCAATTTTCAGATATTACTTTGTCTAGGTAGTTGAGGTAATCTTGCTTTGTTATCTCCCCATGTGCATAACGCTGTAATTTCTGAAATGCAATAGCATTATTCCAGACAACCTTTATTGAGCGACCGCTGGCGCTAGTTATCTGTTGAGGTTGGTCCTGAAATGTTGGTGACCAATCAGAATTATGGGAGTATGGGTTATCCCACTCCATGACTATGGCATCAAAACCAGCATCTATATAAACATCCAATAATCCTGCAGAAACGGCTTGCTCATTAATATAGGCCAGCGAGGGGCTAACACCTAAGATTTGTTGGTAATACTCCTGACCAAGACGTAAATTATGTTGATTGACTTCGGCGGGGATAAGAGGTCCTATTATCTGACTATCTCCACTGGCAATGAGTTCGCATCTGTTATCTTTCAGTAAAGCCTTAAATTGGTTGATCCAATTAGGGTCTACTTTTTGAATGCACTCTAGAGTATAGGCGGTTAGCTCAATGCCTAATGGAATACCTTCCTCAATCAATTTAATAAGCGGCCAATAGCACCTTTGGGTGACGGTGCGATGTTGTTCTGTTTCAATAGAGGAAAATGCAAGGTTTAAGTGAAAAATAGTATATATATTACACTGATTACTCATGGGAATATTCAACCGTTATGTGAGCTAGTGCCTTTTGTGCACGGTATACGGCTTCTTCTTTAGATGTTCCTGTACAGATAACAAATCCAGAGCGTTGAGTGTGACTTGTTAATGAGCTAATCGTATCGCCAGGTTTAATAAAGGTCGACAGCATTTCAACCCCTTTGCTGGTTGCTGCTTTATCTAGATTAAGCACTCGTTCGACAACTCCTGGTTTAAGATCTAAATACCTTATAGCAACCCCCTGTAACCTACTTGGTGTGAGGTGCTCAATATTTAATGGCTCGCCTAATGCAAGTTTAATTGCTTGCTCTACAAAGTTAACTCCAGTAGCTAATGGGATCTGTGTTGTTGAAAAATACCCTCCAGAGAGGCGGCCTGCAATTTCAATCACTTTGGCACCATCAGGGGTTAATACCATATCCCCTTTAGCGACACCTTGTGTGATTCCAAGTGCAAGTGCAGCGGCTTCAACAGTTGCCGTTACTTGTTGCTGTTCATCTTGTGATAGTTTACTTGGCGAGTCCCCACCATTTTCTATAATTTGGGGTTTAGTTCTCAGTAGCCACTCGTAATTTCTATCTGAAAAACCTAGGGTATAGCAGTTGCTATTTTCAATGAGGGTTTCAGTGCTGATTTGAGGTCCAATAAGGTATTCTTCAATCATCACTCTTTGAGTGGGTGATTCATTATATGCCTGAATAAAAGCTTGCTCTAGCTGGCAACCAGACTCAATAAGTTGTACACCTCTTGCACCACGGCTATCAACAGGCTTTATGATAAATGGATAACCCCAATCTAAAGCCAGAGCTTTCAGTGAATCTAAAGAATTGACAGCTGAGAAATGGGGTATAGGGATCCCCATTTGTTGCAGACGTTCTTTCATCAACAGTTTGTCAGCTACTAATGAGGCAGATTTAATACTTAGGCCAGGTAAATTAAGTTTATCTGTAACATTCGCAACGCTTAGTGGGACATCAGAACACATTGCTATAACACCATCAATAACAATTCCTCTGTTCTTGAGTGCTAGAGCTTTATTGGTGATTTCTTTACCGTCATAGGTACTTATTATTAGACTAATATCAGCAAACTTAAAGCCGGGAGCTATGGGATCACCATCAATGATTATCAGTTTTAGGCCCATTTCCTTGGCTATTTTAATTCCTTCACAGGCTTCTATACCTGCTCCAATGATAATGAGGCTTTTATTAATCATTTCAATTCACTATATCGTAGTTGGATATACATTTAGCTTCAAATATCTCTGTTATGCAAACATAGAGTTACTACCCCTATATCTCTTAACCAAGATAGAGCGATAAATATCTCTTTTTCTGAGGCATAGCTGGATATAATCACATAGTCTCCAATCTTCCAATTTATATCTTTAGGAGACTGACATAACCAATCGCCTTGGTTTATTCCCCATTTCAAAGGTGATGTGTCGGTTAATCCATTAATTTTCACGATCTCTAAGAGGTTTGTGTTAGTGACTAGTTGGCTTGTATGTATGCCAGCCCCCCACAAAAAAACTCTTTGGCTTTTAGATAGGTTTGGTAGCAAAGCATCTAGGCATCCTTGCCAATAACTAATCTCTTTTTGACGGTATTCAAGTAATATTTGCTTATTGTCGACGTAACAACTTTGATATTCTGAATAGTGGTGCTGTACTTTGGTACTAGCAAGAATACCTATAACAGGTGAGAGATTACTATTAAAGTGTTCCAACACTGAAACTGGCGAGTATCCGACATCAGTTAGACTTTTCAGTAAATTATCTCGAGTATAGTAGTTGATATGTTCAAAAGAGAAAAAACCTGGGCAAAGGCTACTTGCCTTAGCCATCAAAGGTACTTCGATATAGATAAAACCTTCTGTGACTTTCTGTTGCATTCGGTAACATTTCGATAGCGTAGTTTGTGGATTATAAAGATGCTCCAATACGTGCGTCATGAGGATAAGCTCAAAATTTTCATTAGTTTCAAAGGTTTCAGCTGAACCATGAATACAGTTGACTTGATATAGGCGTTTAGCTAATGAAACCGAAGCTGCACCTGGTTCGACGCCTAATACTCGTGCTATTCCCGCATCTCGAAAACGTGAAAGTGTGTACCCATCTGAACTTCCTATTTGTAAAACAGAATTAGGCAGATTCCCTATTCCGCGTTTAATAAATTGTATCTGTTCATCTAAATCTCTTATTTTTGCCGTACTAGGTAATTCTTGGCGGCCAGGGTTTGTATATACTGCTATTGAACTGTAAAATGCCATCATATCATCAAAGTCTACAGATGGACTTTGACAAACAGAACCGCACTTAGGGCAAATTGAAAACCCAATTTCAGTAGGCAGTAGACCTGGTAACACCCAGGTAGTTGAAAACACCTTTTCTGTGCTTTCTTCGCATAAAAAACATTTTCTAATCATGACTACGCATCCACTTTTGAATAAATGACCGACTCAAAAAGTTGTTGAGAATGATGAACAAAAAAGAATTGATAGTTTGTGTTCAGCAAGGCTATTTGTTCCATTAACTCCCAGATATGATTGGGTTCATGGTATGCACTTATTGCAAGTTTCGGTGCCGATGTATTTATAAGTATTGTTGCCCCCTCTAGCACTTGTGGTTCAGCGCCTTCAACATCAAGTTTTATATAAGTTGGAGTTCGTTCTAGTGTTTGACAGTAGCTATCAAGTGTAATTGCAGCTACCTGTACCTTGGTCATTATATTAGGATTTAATTCTGTTGAAACCCTTGCTTGCATGGTATGTACGGCATTAGATGAGTTAAAAAAGTTAAGAGTCGTTTCTTGGTTCCAAAGTGCTTTTTTATGGATGTAGCAGTTGGGTAGTTTTTGGTTAGTAATCAGATTGCTTAACTGTTTAAAGTTACTTTCATCGGGTTCAAAACTATGTATTTCGATCTCATTTCCCAATAATTGTTTTAATTCATGGAGGGTATCGCCTTGCCATGCGCCTCCATCAATATAAACATCTGATGACATAGGCGTAACTAATGTATGAATATAATGTTCACAATTAGGTATAGTTAAGTAGAGTGGATCGTAGGTTTGCCTGTATCTTAAACAACCTAGATAGCTTAATAAATCATTACCTTTTAAATATCTTTCACCTGTTTTAATTGCAGCATTAATATTGAAACATTGCCAATTAAAATGATTTTTCCAACGATTAAAGTCGACACAAAAACTGAAGTCGAAATATTGGCTGCCGATATCTTGTAATTGTTCTGCAATATCTCTTGCCCAATAGCTTGCAATTAAAATTGGGCGAGTTTCTCCAGCTAAGGCTGTGGGCGACTTAACTTCTTTTCCTAAAAAATCTAGACCATGTTTGCTTTCATCGTTATCGACAAAATATAGAATATTGACGTTGAAGTCGGTAAGAACCTCATTAAGGCTAAGCCCGGCTTGTCCTGTGCCAAAAACAATAACTTCGGGATAGGTTGCTAGTATTTCCTCAGGTGTTAGCCATTCGGTACATTGTGAAATATCTTCGAATAATGTTTCTATAGTCATTAGGTTAGCCAAAATACATTCCTCCGTTCATATTTAAAGTTTGTCCAGACAAGTATGATGACTGCTCTTTGCATAATTGTACTGCTAATTCTGCAATTTCCTCTACGGTAGCCAATCTTTGTGCCGGGATGTTTTTAAGTTTTTCCTTCCCCAAATCTGTATTTAGTTCTGACGCTGACATCGGGGTTTCAACAAGGCCTATGGCAATCGTCATCGAAGCAATACCATTTTTTGAATAGATTTTAGCCATAGATTGGGTGAAATTTATCAGTGCGGCTTTTGAAGCTGCGTAATGTACTTGATTGAATCCTCCCCATTGCCCTCCAATGCTACTTATATTGATTATTCTTCCCCAATTTTTAGTTTGCATTTGTGGTAACACTTCTTGGGTTGCCATAAATGGTCCTTGAAGGTTAATGAGTAACATTCTTTGCCAATCTTCATCTGTAATCGTATGGAAAGGTTTCTCTTGAGCAATTGCACCATTATTTATCAATATTGATACTGGTTTATTAAAGTACTTTGTTAAGGTTGCTATGGCTTTCTGAATACTTTCTCGATTTGAGTAATCAAAATTTACTGCTAATGCTTGTTCATTTTTTGTTGTAATGTCATTAACTATGCGCTCAGCTTTTTCTTTATTGTTGTTATAACCTATTCCGACATAATAACCATTTTGTGCAAAGCATTTCGCCATTGATGCTCCTACGCCACTACTAGCACCAGTTATGAGTACTAACTTAGCTGTTGCTTGCATTATTTATTTCCTTATCAAGTACTAGTTTAACTTTTTTGATAATACTATTAACATCTAGATTGTAAAAAATAGCTAATTCGTCAGGTTCACCTGAGCGACCTATTTGATTATCTATCCCCATTCGGTGTAAAGGACATAAAGGAGTTTCAGCTAAAACTTCAGCGACAGCACTTCCTAAACCACCAGTAATACTGTGATCTTCACAACTAATAATTGCTTTAGTCTCTTTTGCTGCACTAATAATCAAATCCTTATCTATAGGTTTGATTGATGGCATATGTATTACTCGTATGGATATTCCATTTTTTTCAAGTTTTTCAGCTGCTGCCAATACCCTGTGAGTCATAACACCGCAACTAATTAATGTTAGTTCAATGCCTTGCTTTAATAATTTACCCTTACCTATTATAAATACTGGCTCCTCTGCAAACACACTCGGACAAGGACTGCGGCCTGTACGCATATATGCAGGACCTCGATAATTGACTAGTGCCCTTGTTGCAGCTTGAATTTCAAATGCATCACATGGCGACAATACGACCATACCGGGCAAAGACCTCATACAAGCTATATCTTCGAAACATTGAGCTGAAGCACCATCCGGACCTACATCTAACCCAGGGTGGCTGGCGATGAGTTTTACATTTTTATTCGAATAAGCAATAGATAACCTAATTTGTTCGAACCCTCTCAACATAAAAACTGCAAAAGTGGTAACAAAAGGCTTAAAGTCAGCTATCGCCATACCAGTAGCAACGCATATCATGTTTTGTTCTGCGATGCCACACTGAATAAATCTGTTTGGATGATGACTTCTGAAATGATGCGCGCCAGTACCTCCTGCAACATCAGCATCTAAGACTAGAATAGTACTGTCTTCTTCTGCTAAGAGTGTTATAGCTTTACCAAAGGCTTCTCTTAGGGAGTCTGATTGTTGTCCTACTAGTGTTGGTATAATAGACATTAATAGTACTCCTTAATATCAATGTCGGAACATCCAAGGGCTTTCATCGCGGCCGAAAATTGATCTTCAGAAAGACTCACACTTCCGTGCCAAAATGGAATGTTCTCCATAAAATTGACTCCTTTTCCTTTTGTCGTATTAGCTATAATTATTCTGGGAGCAGTGGTATTATTTTGAGGCTTGAGTGAGTGATTAATTTCATCAATATTGTGACCATCAATCTCTATTACGTGCCAACCAAAGGCTCTCCATTTGTCTTGTAATGGTTCTAGTGTACAAATGTCAGCATTACTTGCATCACTTTGTAATTTATTATAATCAACAATCACAGTTAGATTATTTAATTGGTGGTGAGATGCGAACATTGCGGCTTCCCAAACTTGGCCTTCCTGCATTTCACCATCACCAATGAGTGAATAAACTTGTTGGTTGGTATTCTGTAACTTCAGAGCTTTAGCTATGCCTGTTGCAACAGAGAGTCCTTGACCAAGAGAACCTGTACTGATTTCGACCCATGGCAGATGAGTAACATCTGGATGGCCTTGAAGTTTTGAATTTAATTTACGTAATGTTTTTAGTTCAGATCTTTTAAGCAAGTCTATACTCGCGGCTACGGCGTATAGTGCGGGAGCCGCGTGGCCTTTAGAGAGAATAAAATAATCGTCACTATAATTTTGTTTGCGGATATTAGGTGGGGTCATTATCTGATGAAATAATACGGTTAAGATATCAATACAAGATAGTACTCCTCCAGGGTGTCCCGATTGTGCATGATAAATAGATGCAACAGCATCTTTACGTATTTGATTTGCGAGTTGATTTATATTTTCAGTCATATAGGTCGCTTTTTTTATTTGAGGTCAATACATAGACTAGTTACTTTTTAAGTCGCAATTAAAAAGATTTCTCATATGTTTTAATGGTCTTAACCCATCAAGGGGATCTGCTCGCCACTCTCTATCAGCGGTTTCGCAAGGAACAAATTGTTTAGTCGGGTTACCGTCAATACTCTCCATCATTTTTGAACCTCTGATAATTGGCGCTATCTGATGTGGTAGCCAGCAATGACCTGCTGAATATTCAGCACCTTGCTCATCAAGGTCTAGATGGAATTCAATCATATCGGTTTGCCATTTATGAATAGCACGATTCAAAACTGCGGGAGAGACCGTATGATCTGACCAGCCTACTTTTACTTGATAGCGATCCCTAAAGCTTTGTAATACTGACAGGTTGCATTGGTCTTCTGGTGTTGGATAAGCCGATACACAGTGCAGCAAGGTAATGTCCTCTGCGCCATTATTTTGTAATGCGTCTATCGCTGTATCTATCTCTTCGGTCGTCGCCATGCCGGTAGACAATACAATGGGCAGTTTAGATTTAGCACATTCTATGAGTAGGTCAGTCCATAGGAGTTCGTATGAAGCAATTTTGAAAAAATCAACAAAAGGCGTTAATTCTTCGACAGCTTTTAAATAGAAAGGAGTACATGAAAACATAATGTTGTTATTTTTACAGCTCTGTTTTAGTGCAGGTAGAAATTCTATTGGAAGCTCCCAATTTTTTCGTTCTCTGTGGATCTCACTCTTGGCTAAAATTTCTGGGGCAAATAGTTGATCAATCTTAAAAAGTTGAAATTTAACTGCATCACAACCGATTTTAGATGATGTTTCGATAAAATGAAGGCATCGCTGCAGATCTTTATGGTGGTTACTGGATACTTCTGCGATAAATAATGGTTGTGTGCTCATGGTTACCTTATTTAATTCGTCATATATTTAATTATCGACCCTAATAGTTTAAAAACTGCAGTAGTAGGCTTGCTAATCTACATACTTAAATTATCTAGTAATCATAGAGGTTTTTATTGAAGTAAAACAGTAGTTTCGTCATTTGTTAATCAGATTTTAGTCGATATTAAATTTAAATATAGTTATAATGTACTAGCCATTAGTGCAAGTGTTTTTTACCTTCTGAGTTTTAAACGATAATAGGGATGTTTAATACTCATATTTATCATCCTAATCGGTAGTATTCTTTGTACCAATAAATGAAGCGATTAACGCCTGTATTAATATCAATATTTGGTCTGTAACCAGTAGCTTGGTATAATTCTTCAGTAGATGCCCATGTTGTTAGTACGTCTCCTGGTTGTTTTGGTTGATAGTTCTTTTCGGCTTCAATACCTAGAGCCTCTTCAAGACAAGAGATAAAGTCCATTAATTTTACTGGTGAGCCATTGCCAATATTATAAATTGAATAGGGTGCATTACTTTGATTCGGATTTTTTATGTCTACATTTTGAGATCTCGTTGGTATGACGTTTTGAATTCGAATTATGCCTTCGACAATATCATCTATGTAAGTGAAGTCTCTAAACATGTCTCCAAAATTGTATACATTTATAGGCTTACCAGTTGTGATAGCTTTAGCAAATTTAAAAGGTGCCATATCAGGTCGACCCCACGGGCCATATACAGTAAAAAATCGTAATCCTGTTGTAGGAATATCGTATAAATGAGAATAGGTATGTGAAGTCAATTCATTAGCACGTTTTGAAGCGGCATATAATGAGATTGGGTGATCTACTGGATCTGATTCTTTAAATGGTTGCTTAGTATTTAATCCATAAACAGAGCTGCTTGAGGCGTAGACTAAATGCTCAACATTATAATGACGACACCCTTCTAGTATATTTACGTGACCGATTAAATTGCTATCAGCATATGTATGAGGGTTTTCAATGGAGTATCGAACTCCCGCTTGAGCACCAAGGTGGATAACTCTATCAAATTTTTCAATTTTAAACAGTGAATTAATATCAGATCGTTGAAAAAGATCTAGTTTATAAAAGGTAAAGTGTGAATTGTTTTTCAGTAAATCTAATCTGCTAAGCTTTAAATTAACATCGTAATAATCATTAAGATTATCAATCCCAATAACATATTCTCCTTGCTCACATAGCCTTTTACAAACGGCATTCCCAATGAATCCTGCAGCACCAGTTACTAAGTATTTCATGTGAAAACCTTAATTTCAATCCCACTTATGAAAGGGGAAATGATAATGGGTGAGATGTAGAACATTATACCTCAGTGTCAAAAGACATACTCTGTACTGAATAATCGAAACAGGTTTGGTAAATATATCTTAGTGTCGCAAACGATATTTTTTTAAAAAAAGAACGATTAATTAATGTTAAAAGTCATTTCGATGCCAATAAAAACGGATTAATTTGATGTTGAGTCCTTCACTAAATTTGTGATTTCAAATTCTAATGTGTCGGCTAATCCTAGCCAATCTTGTCTTTTTTGTGCAGCCAGCATATCGGGTACTTTAGCTAGAATTGCTGGTGAATTAATAAGATTGGGTAACATGGACTCAAGATGATCTAGGCATTCTCTTAATCTCTTGGCGCCTTCAGCTTCTTGTCCCATACGCAATTTGTGTGCGGTACTAATTAATTTTTCAGTTAATGTCTCTGGGCTACACATGTTCATCATTTACATTCCCTGTATTGAGCACCGTGGATACGAGCACCATCTAGGCTTGATTGATAGAATTTTATTTGTGGTTTGAAGCGGATATAATGCTCTAAGCTTCTTAAGTATGCTCTAAAGTTGAGATCCGTAGCGACTCTTTCCCCATGACCATTTATCACCCAGTGTTTGGCATTTTCGGCTTTGATCCCAAGCGAACTATCTTTCCAAAAAGCATGGGTTTTATTATAGGGATAACTAAAATCGCACCCAAAGAGAGTGATTTCACAGCTATTGAGGTAGGCAGCAAAATCAATGGCAGGATGGATCACACTGCCACTGGTAAACAAACGAAGTTTTGGGAGTTCTGCATCAAGCGTGTCGTAGATAGCCCCTTTTGAGTAGGCATTAAATCTGGGTCCAGGCCAATGATCAATAATACTTGGATGAATTCGGGGAAAATAAATAAGTGTCACTGACTGTGGAATGTTTTCTGGTAGATATGACAGAGTGATCTGTTGATCAATACAGACTAATATATCAGGAGTAATAGATTGACTTGATAGTGCTTTTAATGCTGTATCTACCGCTATCATTAATGGTCGCTGACCGATGGGCAGTGCTCTTTGTGCTATTAAATAATCATAATGATTTTCTAACGTGGGGCCTGATCCAATCACTAGAGTGTGATGTTGGGTATGGGTAAGTCTCAAAGTCGCCGCATCGGGATCTTTTACTAAGTATTTTCTATTTTCATTAAAACGTGCAATCAACTTAGGATCATCAGCTTGATGTCGTTTATTAGCGTACTCTCGATTGTTTTCTAGTACTAACAAATCCCTTAATCTTGCATTTTCATTGTCAGCAAGATGAAGATCTGAGGTGATAGCAATATAGGAGTCAGGGATGTGAGCTTGCTTGGAGAGCTCAACGATGGAAATACGATTATCAATGAGCCATTCAGCTTGGTCAGTATAAGAGAGCAAAAGCTTAAAAAGATTCAGGTTAAGCGGACAAACGTCAATTTTTTTCATTTTTTTATCGTCAATCAATAAGCTGGTTACGTCGCCCATGCCAACGCCATACACTGTGACATGCGTACAGTCTAATGGCAGTTGATTGATGAATAATTGTGCTTCAGCGATGCGATCATAACGGCTGCTTAATTGTATGCCGTTAACACTGATGGTTTGATTGTGGCCAGTGACAAGATTTGCATCCAAATGCTCAATAGAAGCACATTTTAACGCCGATGCAAGGATTGGCCAACGCTGGTTAATGATCTCGAGATTAGCATTAAGTAATTCAGTCATAAACGTATCCTTTAAACGGACCTTTATTATTCAATACCCTATGCTTATCGATTGGATTGTAAGCACTTCGACTAATAGATGACCATTACTATAAGGCACTGTCCAATAATTACAATACTTGACGATGTTAATTGTTGTTTTTTTGTTAAGTTAACACCTTGAGTAAAGATATATAATGAATTGCTGTTATTATCCTAATGAATCTTTTACTAATCTGGACGACATATCATGTCAGTATTTGAAATGAGTATATTGCTCATCGCTACTTTTTTGGCGATGACAATCGTTTGGACTACCTTACGGGTGGGGATCTCCCCAATGCCGAGTTCTGCGAAAGCATATCGAGCCATGTTAACATTGACTGAAGATACCGGTGATGGAGCGATTTATGATCTTGGTTCGGGTTGGGGCACCTTAGTCATCCGCATGGCAATCAAGTACCCAAAGCGCAAGATTATAGGCTATGAGATCTCATTGCTGCCTTATTTGGTTAGTGTATTGATTAAATTTATTTTAAGAGTCGACAACTTAACCTTATACCGACAGGATTTCATGAAAGTGGATTTATCTGGTGCATCGGTGCTGTTGTGTTATTTGTACCCTGATGGTATGTCAAAATTGGCTAGCTTAATTCATGTACCAGCAAAAAATGAGTCTTGTTCATCATCAGTATCAGCAGCAAGTCAGCTTGATCCCAAGCCATTAAGTCATATGTCCGATGCTCAATGTGGATGTCATCCTGACTTTATCATTAGTAATAATTTCGCCTTCCCGTCCCTCAAAGCCGAGCAAGATATCCGCTTAGATGATATTTATAGCTCGCCTATTTACCGTTACAAACTGAAGTCCTCTGTTAGCTAATTTGATGATCGAGTCGATTAAATAGTAGCGAATCAGAAGGTGTCTTCATCATGCCACTAGGGATTGATATCAGTACGGTTTTGTGAGGGATACCTGACTTAAATGGATTAAAACCTATTTAAGCATGTAAATTAAAAAAATTACATGTGTAAATGGTACTCAAATATATGAGTTAGAATACCGTATAAAAGCTAAAACGTTGAGTAACCCACAATTGCTAAAAGAAAGACATGTTCCACCTAGATTAGGTAAACATATGCCGATTTCAGTTATGCCTAAGCCATCTTCAGATTTTGAAGCTAATGCGATTATAAGTGGCTCAAGCCAATATGCTATTGCAGCTAGTTGCTGAAAAAACCTTGTTGAAACTTCTGGTTTAACAGGAGTTGTATTCAGCCTTGTTTCCTAAATCGAGGGAACCTTTTGCCGTTAGCGTGATCTGATCCCTAAAGATAGCTATACGGAAGCTGAAAAGTGGGAAAATCTAAACATAAAATAACCAATTGGTCTCAGTACAATAAGGCGTTGATTAATCGAGGCTCACTCACTTTCTGGATTGATGAGCAAGCAATTAAGTCTTGGTATTGTTGTGAACACCACGGGCGTCGTGGTCGAGGGTTCACTTACTCTGATGTTGCTATTGAAACAGCACTCGTTGTGAAAGGCGTTTTTAACTTGTCATTACGAGCACTTGAAGGATTCACCAACTCTGTATTTCAACTTATGGATGTGCCACTGACCTCACCAAGTTATAGCTGTATAAGCAAAAGAGCTAAGACTGTTGAGATCAACTATCGAGCACCGAGTCGTGGCTCTGCGGCACATGTTGTGATTGATTCAACAGGTCTGAAAGTTTATGGAGAAGGAGAATGGAAAACGCGTAAGCATGGTAAAGAAAAACGCCGTACTTGGCGAAAGCTACACCTTGCAGTGGATAGTAATACCCATGAAATTGTGTCAGCTGAAATAAGCTTAGTTAACGTTGCCGATAATGAAGTATTTCCCACATTACTTAACCCATTAAGAAGAAATATAACTCAAGTCTCAGCTGATGGTGCCTATGACACTAAGGCATGTCATAAACTACTTCAGCGCAAAGGATGCAAGCCAACTATCCCTCCGAGAAGTCATGCTGGATATTGGGAGGATGACCACCCCAGAAATGAAGCAGTAAAAGCACTCAAGGCTAACCAATTAGCGCAATGGAAACAGGATAATGATTATCATCAGAGATCACTATCAGAAACAGCGATGTATCGATATAAACAGTTAATTAGTCCAAAACTGAGTCTTCGGGATTATAACGCTCAGGTAGGTGAAGCGTTAGCGGGTGTTAAAGCAATGAATAAAGTCATAGGGTTAGGAATGCCAGTTAGGAAACACGCTGCCTAATTGGGTGAAACACCTTGGGGTGCTGCGTTTAGAGTCGAGATTTGAGCAACAACGCCGTTGTATTCAGTAAAAAATAAGATACTAGTCTCACGTCCAAACTTTCATGCTCGTTTATTAATCACTGTTTTGGTAGGGTGTTAATCTTAGGTTATCCTATTTTTAGTAAGTAAATATAATATATAATTACTTAATATTAGTGGCTTAAATATTAAAGTTTAGATGTGTTTTTATGCTTTTCGGTACGGTAAAAATTAAGGTGGTGACTTTTTATTTTTATCGTTAATTTATTTTCCAGTTACAAACTGATGCACTATAACCTTTGATTTTATTAATGGTATTGAATATATTGGCTACCAATGACAGCGTTGTCATTGATAGGGTTTTATTAAGTTTAATGAGATAAAATCATATACAAAAGTTCCTCGTTCGGAATATCGAATGGATTTATGGTTGCTAGTTACCATACATGGGGAATTACCAAACCTAAGTAACTAAGATAAATTATTGAAGGATATTTAATATGAAGATTGCAACAACGAGCATTATTGCTTTTTCGATTCTGATGTCACTGAATGCACATGCTGGCCTAAAGGGAACGCCTAAACAACAAGCGTGTGTTCAGCTTCAAACTGCTCCTGATAAAGATATTTTTGTAGAAACGTATCAAGAAATCAATGATACAGGTAATGGAGGTGTAGAAGTTACATTAAATGAAGATTTTACTATTCCAGCCGGTTCTTCTGCAGGTGAATATTGCGGAGATTCGACAATAAAAGGAAACATAAACCGTAGTGGTCAAGTGGGTATTTCATTTACAATAAAACAATCAGGCAATATTATGGATACTTTTTCTTCGTATTCAACTTTTGATGGTGACGGTGCCAGTAATAATTGGGATCTATCTGAAAAAGGCCGCTGCTCAACGAGTGATGAAAACGGCAATGGTGTAATGATGAGAGCCACTGACAAGCATGGCCAATTATTGACTGGTTGTAATCAGTTCAATAATATACCAGATGAAAATACGGCTAAGATCATTTTTACACCACAAATTCAAATTGATGGCAATCCTGATCATGGGTATCCTCACTATGATGCTGCGTCTGTAGAGGCCGGATCACAAGTTTGGATTAAGAATGATATCGCATTCAGTGAAGAAACTGAGAGCCTATATCGATGTGAGCAGACTAACTGGTGTAACGGAGATCCAGACTACTATGCACCAGGTGCTGGAAGTAATTGGGATCAAGCTTGGAGTATTTACGGAGAGTAAATTCCGGAGCTAATCAGTTCTAGTAAATGACATGAGGTATCAGCTAAGTTAACTGTTATTGGTATCGTTATTGGTACTGTTATTGATGTTATTTCGATCACCGTTTCTTGAAAGGAACGGTGATATTCATTAATACTCTTTGATTTAAATTATCGTCTAAACGTAAATTATTCAGGTTTAAGTCAGCACAAGAATACCATTAATTATCATCTCTGATTAATGTACAATAATATTTATTTAAATACATATTTTCTGATTTACAGCAAGGTATTTCAGGTGTGAATTGTCATGTTTTTAGTCATCATGACTTTGATTTTAGTGTGATGTTAACTTTTCATTTCGAGTTAATGTTAATAAATGACATTTAAAAATGAACCCCATAGAGTATAAATCTCCCTAGAAACTAGATTTTTTCAAAGGGAGGCGTATTTATATTATTTCAGCATCTGGTTTTTTGTTATTCGATTTCGTATATCCTTCTGCAAATATCAATAGCCAACATTCATAGTATATGACCTCAAGAATTAGTCATCAAAAATGAGTCGATAAGATGTAAATAATGTTGAGTCGGAGAGATAGAACCTGCTCCTCAATAAAGATAAATAATAATGAGTGGCTTTGTAAATCTTTTTTCTTTGCCTGAAAATCAACTTTTTACGACAAAAAACCTTATTTTGTTAAGAGTACTCTGTCAGATCAGCTTAACACTTCTTCGTTTCAGAGTTGATAACTACAAAATATAGAGCGCACGCTAGAATACAGATATGTTATTGATTAACAATGGCTGGCTATGATTTTTACAATGATTTTTACAGTTGGTTTCTTTTCTAATCTGAATAGCGCTAATTAGAGCATAATCACTATCTGATTTCTGCCCAAAAGTTAGTTAGCCTTCGAATGAAGACTGGTCACATTTTTTTAGTTGAATTTGAGCTTCTGGCTGAGTTGGTATTGGGCTTGGACTGGATTGTTAAAGGTCGGAACCTTCAGGGTTATCTATCGCTTGCAGCGTGTGCCGAGCAAGGATGCACCAATGTCGTGAAGGCAGGATGCCTAAGAATGACCTTATGTGCAGATATTTCTGTGGCTTGCTGCAAGTACATCTGACCGCCACGGACGGTGGAAATGCCTAATTCAGTAGGAACTGAATAGGCCAGTGAGCTCTGCCAAAACGTCTGACCTACAAGGATGTGGGAAATGCCTAGAAATGTAAGGAACATTTCCGGCCTTGTTTTGGAAGCTCGCAGTCGTATCTACATTTGCTATTTCAAGCAAGTGTGTCTCTTCAATTTGGTTTTGTTAGTTAGTTTTCGGGCTTATTTATGCCCCTTTATTATTTTTGCAGTCTAAAAGACAATCAAACCGAATAAGGTATTTGCATTATAAAAGCTAATGTAAAAGGCTTTCGTATAGTCTATAAAGTTATGCCTGTCCCATCTCTTATTCCATCTCTTATTGGTTATCTATCGCTTGCTCAGCGGGATCTGTGTAGGCACTTCTGTGGCTCGCTGCAAGTACGTCCTTGTAAGCTCGACGACAGCATCCATGCCGTCAACGGCCACAGCTGTATCTACACCCGTTATTTCAAGCAAGTGTGTTTCTTCGATTGACCATTACAGGGTGAGTTGACTAACTCGTTTATGCCCCAAAACAGCTTAGAGCTTTAACTCACTAATATTACTTTCGTATTGATTTACCATAGATTTGGTTATGCAAGAATCATTTGAGCACGAAATATGAGATCAGCTTCCATAACGGTACTGTCCAACTCAGCTCTTGCCCTTAGAACAAATCCTTGACGTAGGTCGAACATCAACTCTGCTCGTTGTAAAGAGGGGAAATCTTTTGATAGATTGCCGAGTTTTTTTTCTTGTTCGAAACGTTGAGCTAATTTTTTATCTGTGTCAGTAATAGCTTGTTGAAGTCGTTCAAGAGTACCATCTACTTGGCCTACTGTTGTTGAAACGCAGGAGCCTAAAAAACATCCTTTAGGACTATCTGGCTGGTTACTCGCGTAATCTATTGTTGCTTTCATAAAAGCTACAACAGCCTTTTCAATATCAGGTTCAGACTCAAAAGCAACTAACGGTGCACAGCCATCATCATTTGAGTAACGGTCAATAGCCTCTAGATATAATTGGTGTTTGTCACCAAATACTGCATATAAACTAGGCGCATTTATATTCATGGCTGCGGTAAGATCTTTCATTGACGCGCCGTCAAAGCCTTTTGCCCAAAATACATTAATGGCCGCTTGTAATGCCTGGTCTCTATCGAAACCTCTTGGACGCCCTATCTTCTTTTGTGCCATTGAATACGAAACCCTAGTGATATAAAACTTGGTAGTTTATTAATGATCATTACAAAATGCAAGATTAATCTTTTTAATGGTTCATTGTAAATTATATTCCCAATACATTTTGTATTAATCGTTACAAAATATATTGACTTTAATTTCACTTACGCGTTTAATAGCGATCGTTACAAAAGTCGGCAGCGCTATTGATAGAGCTTAAAGTCATCAAGAATCTAGACAGCAGCTATCCAATTTATGGCACTTGCTTCTTTAAATCAAAACATAAACAGCATTAATGAGGCAAAACATGACTAAAGTTACACATACTAAAAAAGCTATCCGCGCAGCAATGGATAACCTTATCGATCGCGCAACCAACTTTGACGTTGAGGCATTAGAAACGATTTACCACAAAGATTTTCATACAACATTAGTTATGCCTGATAGCACTGTAATGACATATAACAAGGACGAATTTAAAGCTCATTTTGCTAAGCAAGCTAAAGAGAGCAATGCAAAACTTAATCCATGGGCAGATTGGCATGATTTTCATGTTTTGGGTGACACCGCGGTTTGTGTCCTAAGCCGAATCCATAGCGGAATGAACGGAGAAGAGATGAAGCTCCTATGTAATATTGAGTTTCGTTTTGAAGATGAACGCTGGCAAGTGATCCGTGAGCAAATTTTTCTTCGCCAGCTTGCCGAAGGTTAAGTTGGTTTTTAGGACGTGATTACGAACGTTCTATAACGGAAAAGAGTCTGGAGATATTTTCAGTGTATTCTGGACTAGTAGATTGATAAAGGAGTTACTATGAAAAGCAAAACCGTCATTATCACAGGCGGCAGCAATGGGATTGGCAAAGCTGCAGCCTTAGAATTTGCCGAAAAAGGGGCAAAAGTACTTATTACAGGTCGTCGCAAATCTGCGCTCGACGAAGCCGCTGCATTGCATGGAAATATTTCCTTTTTAGTCGCTGACAGTAGTGATCTAGCAAGTGCTGAGCTGATCATTGATACCGCAATTTCAAAATGGGGAAGGTTGGATGTGCTGGTCAATAATGCAGGGGCGGGTGCTAATGCAGATCTAGAAGATATTTCCGAAAAGCGTATCTCTGATATGTTTGTGGTCAATGTTATCAGCCCAAGTTTACTTGCAAAAGCCAGCCTTCCATATCTAAGGGAAAGCAAGGGAACAATCATTAATGTTTCTAGTACTATTGGCCATATGCCAGCGGCACATCTTTCACATTATGGTGCGAGTAAGGCTGCACTAGAATACTTAACTAAATCTTGGGCTCTTGAGCTCTCACCTGATATCCGTGTTAATGCAGTTGCCCCTGGACCAACTTATTCTGGTGCTTTAACTGGAATTATGGGACTTAGTGAAGAACAAGCTGCGGAAGTGGAAAGGCAGGAAACAGCGATGATCCCGTTAGGTCGTCGTGGTGTTCCTGAAGATATTAGTCGTTGGATTGTGTCCTTAGCAGACCCTGCAAGTGCTTGGGTTACGGGTCAGGTCATTGGTATTGATGGTGGATTTGGACTGAATTCAGCGTACTAGAAAATACAACGATTGGAACATGATTAATTGACCACCTAGATTGAAACCTCTGATGCTTTAGGATACCAGAGGTTATCTAAAAGATGGATTCAGTTCATAACTCGTAACACATTTATGTCCATAGGCGTGTCAGCGAGTCGGTGCTGACACGGTTCTGCCCCAAAATCAGTTTATCTCATTAAAAGGCGAATAAGCTTAATAAGGTTCTTACTTTATAAAATCTAATGTGGAAGGTTTTACATAATCTAGAAGTTATGCCTGTCCTATCTTTTGTTCAATCTTTTGTTACTATCTTTTGATAATCGAATGAAATAGCGGTTCCAATAGAGGTAGGATTTTTCTGTTTGATAGCTGTAATGGCGTACCTGATATCTGTCCGTATAGCCTCCAAAAATGTTAATTGCCCCATAACCGTTATCTTACCAACGCACTGTGTTTATACACAGCTATAGTTAAAGTTGAGATAATTGCTATGAAAAAGATGTATAAATCGTTGGATTGGCGCATCGATAATACTAACGGTTAAACATTAACTCATTATTATCAATAGTTTGTAATATATATAAAAGTGCTATGAAGACCTCGTAAACACCTATGCATCTTTTTTATCTGCTAAATTGTCATATTTAACCTGTATTTTTTGTTAAATAATATATTTACGAAGGAAAAGATAGGACAGGCGTATCTTTAGTCTGCTGGGTATTGTTGATGAAAGCAAAGTTTAGTCTCTGCCATTCATGGTTAACCCTACGAGGATAAAGGGGACTGATCAAATTTGGTCCTACAAAGAATATAAGATACTTTTTCTAACCTGAACCGACCTAATTAGAGCTTAAGCACTAACCAATAATTGTCCATAATCGAGTCAGCAACCATAAAATATCAATCGAAGAAACCATGCTTTGCTTTATTCTTGTTGATAAGAGCAGGTGTAGATGAAGCTTCGACCGTTGATGGCATGGCCGTTCTATAACATCACTGTTATCACGGCATTTGTGAATCCATTCACATCAGATGCCATCGTCGAGCTTACATGGATGACTCTTATGAAATCAAGAGCCAGCGTCTCGTAGAAGTAGCCGCACATAAGGTCGTTCTTAGGCATCCTGCCTACACGACATTGGTGCATCCTTGCACGGCACCCACGGCAGGTGGTTAATACCATTTAGGTTATGCTATTCAATGGAGGAAAAGTAAATATGGTTTAGTGAATCTAGTGTTTTTGAAGATATTTGCAATTTGTTATCCGGCAAGTGAATTTTGCTGCGGTATATCCGTTAAAAAAGCCATTGAGTTTCCTCAATGGCTTTTCATTTAATCTCATCACTCAAGGCTGATCTTTATGCCATTCTCTGGCTTGGTTTCCAGCGCAGTAGCTGGGTGGGTAACTTAACGCCTTGCGCGGTCAATGAGTTCACGCGGTTAAGGTACGCCGCGCCGTACATTAGATGTTTGGCTACATCGACAGCATTGCGGTCTTGGTAATTATCTAAATAACTGCCCTTGGCCCACTGGTTAAAGGCACCGAGTGCTGGGCCCGCCCAGATCTGGTAATCCATCTCACGGCCGACTTCACCTGAGTTTGACCAGCGGCTAGATAAGCCTAAATACCAGCGGAAAATTAGCGCCATTTTACGCTTAGGGTTACCTATCGCGCGCTCAATTTGTTTAGGATCGCGCTCATTAAAGTGCGCGACAGTGCCGGCCCAAATATCATCAAGGCTTGAGCGAAAGACTTGTTTCTCAAGTTTTTCACGCTCTTCAACCGGAATGGCTTCGATAGAGTCGTAACGGGTATAAAGCTCATAGAGTTTGTTAGCACGCATAGGGAACAGCGTACCGCGTTTGACCACTTGCAGCTTAACCCCCATCTCGAACATGTCGGCGGCGGGTGCCATGGTGACATCGGCCATCTCAGTGGTCGCCAGTAATTGACGAGTATGTTCACTGGCGCCCGCTTCAACACAGGCTTGGTTGATAGAGCCTGTGACAATATAAGCTGCGCCCATATTGAAGGTGGCCAAAGCGGCATCGGGTGTACCCACGCCGCCGCCACAGCCAACTCTGATCGGAATGTCATATTGGTATTTCGCTTGAATTTCTTCTTTAAGCGCTAAGATGGTCGGTAAAAGAGTCACTAATGGGCGGTTATCGGTATGGCCGCCAGAGTCCGCTTCTGCGGTGATGTCATCACTCATCGGCACTTGCTGGGCAAGTGTCATTTGCTCAGGGGTAATGGCGCCTTCATTGACCAGCTTTTGCAGCATATTCACAGGCGCAGGACTCATAAACTTTTCGGCGACTTCGGTGCGGCTGACTTTGGCGATAACTTTGTTCGCTATCACGATGTTGCCATGGGTGTCACGGCTTAATCCTGCTGCGCGATAGTAAACAATTTGCGGGGTTAACCCCAAAAATGCCGAAGCTTCAACGGTGCGCACTTGATATTTTAAAAACAGTTCGACACTGCCACGTTCAAGTGCTGGCTCGCTTGGGCTATGGATAAGGTTAAACATGTATGGCCCATTAGGCAGGGCTGTTTGAATGCGGTTAATGGCCGCTTCAACGCGACTTGGAATAAGGCCAGCTGCACCAAATGAACAGAGAATGCCGGCCTTTCCTAATGCGATAACCAGCTCTTCAGATGAGATCCCATTGGCCATGGCGCCAGCATAGTAAGCGTATTTTACCCCGTGAACGCGGCGAAAATTACTGTCACCTAGGCTTTCTGTGCCAAGCGCGGGTGCAAATGCACTGACTGGGTGTGCATTGTCATTAATACCTTGAGTTGATGCAATGTCGGCTTCTTGTGCAATGCCGGCACCTTTTTCAGCGTGATTAACGACATAACAACCACGACTGAAATCTTTGAGCTGTTGCTCCATGGTTTTTAGATCAAAACTAATGTGATTATCGGTCACTGACCAAGGCCAAGGAGACAGTTTTTCATTGGTAGTAATAGGATTCATTCTTGACCCTTAGGTTATTTGTTTTTTGAGCTGTTGCTCTTAATTAATACTTGCTTATTGTCAGCGTTGTTAATGGCTAAAGAATTTAGCTTTTTAGCCATAAACTTAAGTAAAAAACGCGTTTTTTTAGGCTTCTTCGATACAGATAGCAATGTCGGTGACTTCATAGATCCGTAGACCGTCTTTGCTTAGACTGGCGTTACCTGTGATCACTTTTTTGCCATCGATATCTTTAATCGAGGTGATACTGACATCCATCGACATTTGCTTATTCAGTGGGTTAATTTGCCCACGGTACTTCCATTTAATGTCTGATAATATTTGGCCAAATTTTGGATTGTTAAATCCAGCCCCCAGATCTTTACTGATGGCGTAAGTTTGCATGGTTTCGATAATGGCTTCAACACCTAAGGAGCCGGGCATCACAGGATCTTGATGAAAGTGAAACTGGAAGAACCAATCACTGGGGTCAATAGTCCGTTCGGCGTACAAGTAACCAAGTCCTTCTGTGCCGCCATTGTCGACGATTTCAACGCTGTCAATAAAGTTCAGTTGACCGCCTGCTAAGCGATAGTGCGGTTGATGTGTGGGTGCAGTAAAGTGGCGAGCCTGCTTATCAAGTAGGTTCACCTTGTGATCGGCTGATATGCCTTTTGTCACATGCCAAGGCTGAGTCACTTTACCGTTATCCAGTCCAAGTTGATCTTTTAGTGCATCGCCTTTGAAGTAACCAAATACTGCTTTACCTTCATAGAAGGGAATACCATCAGTGCTCAGTTCGAAGCTGAAGCTTTGGATGATATTTGTGCCAGCCATGACAGTGGAAAGTAAACATGAATCATTGCGGATGGTTTTGCCGCGTAGATCGACATGGCGTAACATCTTGCCGTTACCGTCTAGGTTACGGAAGAACAGTTCAAGACCAGGAAAGCCAAGCGTGGTGCCCATATAGCCTGAAATAAAACCATTTGGCTGCAGTGAGATCTCCATTAAAATGGAATAAGGCATGCTCGCTTGATGGTTGTTTTTGTCAAAATACCAAGCATCATCGGGCACTTCATATTCAGCGATACACGATGACGGTTTTTTGAACTCACCGCGTTTGCCGTTGACTTCAATCACGCGGGTGGTGACTTGTAAGTCGCCACAAGGGGTACGGGGTGGGATCATGCCGCGATAGATGGCAAATTCAGGGCCGAAACAGTTCTCGATATTCCCCGTGGCAAACTCAAACATGTGATACGGTGTAAAGGGCACGGTATCAGGTATCCGGTTTGGATAGTCTGGTGTGATAGGGGCTTCAACATGAGAAATCGGAATAACGCCCTTGTTTGGCGCTTTGGTTAAATCTGCAATTTGCATCATTAAGGGGGCGTTAGGGCGGACTCTTTTTACTGTGCTTGCAGTGTTAGCGGTAACATGGTTTGAGTCAGAGGTCTGTAATGGGTAGCGGGTACATTCATCTTCTTCTTTGATCATCACGCCTAAGTTTTGAAAATCAACCACAGCCTTGCCGTTAAGCAGAATGTCGATGTTGGCTTTCGCGTACGGACGAGGGCTGAAACCAATTTCTGTGACTTCCATACGATAAGTCAGCACGCCTGATTGTGGTAGCACTTGTCCGCGACAGCGTACTTGCTGTGAGGCGTTCTCTAATGGTTGAAAACGCCCATTTTTTGTTTGAGTGTGCATGCCAAGGTGCAGCATATAAAATTGCAGCAGTTGACCACAACCTTCGGCCATTAATGAGCCTGCCATGACCTGATCACCCTGAAAGTGACAAGGGAAATACCAGTGATTAGCCTCTAATTGCTTATGGCCTTCGATAAGGCCAAGCCCCCAAGTTCCCCCATTGCGATCAAGTTTGCTTATCTGTTCTATCATTAAGAACTTTTCAGAGGCGAAGCAAAGCGACGGCTGTGAAGGACCTGCGTGACTGGGGCCGAAACAGCCTTGGATATCGGCGCTTAACAGTTTATGTATATCGGTATAGTTGAAGTGAGATTTGGGGCAATCCAACAGTGGGTTAAAGGTGTGTTTAACCACTAAACTGCGCGCGTTAATTTCATCTTCGGTGCGAATGACGCCTTTACCATCAGCGAGTTCTTCATCGGTGAAGAAACCTGCACAGCCACCATCCATTTTTAAAATCATCTTATCGCCAACAAAACATTCATAAGAGAAAAAGAATAATAATGTTTCGCCATTACGAGCATAGTTGTTGATTTTTATATCGTAACGTAAGGTATCGCCGCCACGAGGTAGGTCGCCAAGGAAGGTGAGGGTACAATCAAGCAGGCGATAAACTCGCTCGCCTTTATTTTCAAAGTCGATACCGAGATAGCTAATGAGCATTAAATCACATTGGCCAGATTCGACTGCAACAGCCCAGGGGATTTGACCATCGACTAAATACGGCGCATCAAGGGGAATATCATATTCCGTGGTCATTGAACAGGGCTTGAATTGTCCCATGGTAGCGTTTAGCTTAGTGACGCGAGAGACTAAGAGGTAGTCAGTGGTCGGTAGGCGTACACGGCGAGAGTAGCTGTCGATGATGCTGTAATCTGAGCCAAATACCTTCGCAATATCGCCTTCGGCATACTCGACCAGATCGGCATAATTCCAAATACAAGGCTTAAGTGCGGGGGTCGGTGCAATATAAGGTGGCACGTTAGCATGATCAGGGGTCAACTCATCGACCAATACTGCGCTAAGCGGTGCTGATGAGACCATTTTTTGCGCTAATGGTGCAGTAGGTTGCAGTTGAGTACTCGGTTGACCAGTAATCTGAGTCAATTGCTGTTTCAATAGTGCGTCAGCGACTTTCATCCCCGCAGAGCGACTCTTTAAAAATGCCAGATGGGCGTGTTGAGTCAGTTGCTGGTTTTGCTGAAATGCGGCTAGATTATCAGCGGATAAAACAATGGGTGTATTGGTCATTGTTGTTTTCATTGCGTTGTTTTTTATCACTTTGGTGGTCATAGTGCTACCTAATACTGGAGTCGTGTTCACTGACAAAATGTTTGACAGAGTGCTCTGCTGAGCTCTTGCTACCCATGTCTTTTGTTGTTTAACCACTGTCGATGCCGTGCCTTGAGCGAGCTTGTCTTGAATCGATGTTAACTTCATTAACGGTGTTTCGATGATGTGTTGATAGATATCACGTCCACCTAAGAACACTCGCTTTAATAGTTGGTGCTTAGCGTCGGATTTAAGCTCAGTGCCTAATCGGGCTGTCAATGCCAGCTGCTCACTAGCGGTCTGACTGAGCAGCAATTGAGACACTTGATTTTCACTGATATTGCTCACTAATGCTTTATGGCAATGCTGATGATTTTTACGAGAGAGATGCAGTAATCCATGCAGTAAACTGGCCATTCCAGCCGCTGCAAAGCAGTGGCCAATACGATTGTCAGCACTGGTGGAACTTGCTTCAATAAACTTGCTATTTGATAGAAATGCAGCTCCCTCCACTAGACTCCCAGGTGCAATATTGGTTTCAAGGATGCCAATATCACTGACGTCAGTGCCGGTTTGGGTGAACAGTGTATCCGTCACCGATGAAACATGCTCAGCATGACCAAAGGCGAGGGCGTCTATCTGCCCGTATGATCGACCGGCGGTGCTTTCATCTTTAACGAACACCATTGCGCCAGCGCCTTCCCCCACGTTCCAGTGCAGACTCTCTGTAGAGGAGTCTGGGTCGATGGCGACAGGAGAGATGCTATTTTTTAAGATCACCTGCTCGAAGCTGGCAGACAGATCAACGGCAGCAATCACGACAGCATCTAAGTTATCTTCAGCAATGAGGTTTTGGGCGACATCAATACAACGACTGACCGATTGCTCGGCAGCTGATAGGGTAAATGCTGGCCCATTGAAATCCCAAAGTGATGACACTCTTGATGCCATGATGTTGCCGATAAAACTGGTGTATTGATTCAGCTTAGCGGCATCGAGGACACTGTCCATGGTCATGGCTTCAAGGGCTTGATATTCATCATGACTTAAGGTGACGCCCATGGCCGTTAAACTGTCCTGCAGCTGAGTGTGTAGGTTGACGCGACCACGAAATTGATGCAATTCAAGTTCGGTTTCCATCGCGACCAACACTGCCACTTTTTGACCGGGTTGTAACTTGGCATCGCGAATGGCTTCGTCTGTGACCTTCATTAGCATCAGTTGCTGTGAGATCAAACGGTCGTCTTCATTGGGTGGCAATTTAAAGCGTAGAAAATCAAGCTCGAAACTGTCGACATAGGCACCTTTAGGGACTGATGCTAAACCAAACTTGGCGAGCAGTTCTGTGTGTTTATCTAAGCCTTTCCAGCGTTTTTTCGGCAGGGTAATAAAGCCGTTAGTGTTATTTTCGATAGCAAGGTTAAGTTGATTGATACTGCTAAGAGGGCCAAAATGCGAGCCTAAACCGACGATTTTTAATGCCGCTGGTGTGGCGGGTATGGATGCGGACGTCGATTGCTGCCCAGAATAAGATTCAAGTAGCAAATGGGCATTACAGCCGCCAAAACCAAATACCGATACCCCAGCATGACGCAGAGTATTGCCTTCTTTTGCTGGCCAAGCTTGCACTTGATTTGGCAAGGTAGATGCACCAAATAAGCCATTAGGTGATGAAATCGCATCATTAATATTAATACTTGGCGGCAGTATTCCCTCTTTCATGGCAAAGATCATTTTCATGATCCCTGGCATACCCGCCGCGGTGAGTAGGTGACCTAAATTGGATTTAGCTGAGCCAATAAGTGGTGCATTTGTGCCTTGAAGCTTGTCGGCAAAAAAGGTCTCCATTGAGGTAAGTTCAATTTTATCACCCAGCGGTGTCCCTGTAGCGTGACACTCAATCACTTCGATATCTTTAGGCTCAATATCACTGGCAGCGTAGGCTCGCTCAAACGCCTTTACTTGACCTTTTGGATTCGGGCTGAGGACAAACTGGCCTTTACCGTCGTTCGATAGACCGACGCCACTCACTACGGCGTAAATGTTATCATTATCACGTTCAGCATCATCGAGACGTTTAAGGACGAGCACTCCAGCACCTTCACCAGCGAACAAGCCTTTACTGTCACCATCAAATGGCACAGATACACCGTGATCGGGATAAGCATGGAAGAGGGAGAATCCCATATTGATAAAGAAAGGATCGGCTCCAGACACTGCGCCGGCCAACATGACATCGGCTTTGCCTGTGCTTAGGTAATCACAAGCAAGCTTGAGTGAGTAAACAGAGCTAGCACAAGCGGCATCGAGGCTTAATTGCGCACCGCCTAAACCAAGTGCATCGGCCACCACCTTAGAGGTGTTATGGGCAATTGAGCCATTGGCACTGTCCAGTGTCGTCTCATTGTGTGCTCGATTTGTTTGTGCATTGGTTGGGCTTAGTGTGAAACTGCTGCATGCCAATTTATTTTGTAATGCTTTTTCTACTGCACTGTGATAAATAGGTAAAAACAGATCGTTTGAGCGGGCCGTAGGGAAAGAAAGTGCCCCCATAATGACACCGGTACGTTGTAGCAAGGCATCATTGTTAAGGCTGATCCCAGCATCTTCTAACGCTTTGCGGCTGGTGTCTAATGCCCAAAGAAAACTGTTATCGAGTCCGGTCAAACTTTGCGCTGGTAATTTATAGCCTGAAGCATCGAAATTGAAATTTTCGATGTAGCCGCCTTTATTGCAATAAAAACGATCTGATTGCCCCTGAATACCTTGATAATCCAGACTGTTAGCGCCTAATTTTTCATTGGTTAAGGTGCTACGAGAATCACGTTTGTTGAGTAGGTTTTGCCAAAACGCGGGTGGACTTTTTGCATCGGGGTAAAGCGTGGCTAAACCGACGATGGCGATTTTACTCTGCTTACCTTGTTTATTACCTGAGTGATCTGACGACTTGGTTGTGAAAGTCATTCGACTTCCCCTTTAACTAATGTGTTTTTGCTGGAGTGGTCGAGCGGAGCTCTTTTATGCGCACGATGTAACTGGTGCATGGCTACCTCCCGGTTAAGTCCTTCGATAAGTGGCTGCACTGAGAGTGGCACTCGATGGCTGATCAGTTGTCCCAATGCTTTGAGTAGGGTGGTGATATCATCTCCGCCTTTGGCATTAATGGGTACAGTACAGCAGGGGGAGTCGGCAGTGGATGTATTTGTCGCTTCGCAACGTCTGTCGAGTTTTGCTATCTTGTCGATAAGCGTACAATTTTGTCTATCTGCGCCTAGCTCGACAAAAAGTTTAGCACCTTGTTTTTGCGCGCTGTGTATGAGCGCGGTAAAGTCCAAGGTATGACAAAAGGTATCGGCAATCGTGTTAGCGATCTCTTGGCTGTTAAGGGGCCTACCGTCATTAACCGCTTTATGGCGTGGAGTCTTACCGCAGAGATTCGCTGCGCTGATAAACTTTATTGTATTTGGATTGATGCTTCCCTGAGTGTCTTGACTGTTTGCGAGCGCTATTTGCGTGAGCGGTTGCGTGTAAAACTTGATGACATTAGCATGTTCTTCCATTGCTGGAGTCGTGTGCATTGCGGTGACGCGATTGGCAGCAATACCTCGTTTACCTAACTGAGTTAACAGTGCCCTGCATTGTGCTTCGCAACCGGCGATCACACAGGTATCACCTTGAATAATAGCAAGGTAAGCATGTGGGAATTCACCCAGCAGCGCTTGTATCGGCTCTGGTGCGCTGCGCACGATAAAACTATTCCACACAATATCATTATCAGAATCACTGTCATCTAGCGACCGTTTCCATGCTTTTTTGACTGCGGTGAGCGCCCCTGATATCGCTGAGGTAAACAGGGGATCTGTTTGGGTTTTATCGATTAAGGCATGAGGGTTGTCCCACACACCAAGGCTGGCCCACATCGAGGCTTCGCCCATGGAATAACCTAAGGCAAAGTCGGGTGTGATAGCAAATTCGTGAATCAAGAGTTGGGTGAGTAGATAACTGCTACCGACACCCGCTATGGCCTGCGCGCCTAAATCCATGGCTGGTGTGGTGTTGGCATCTAAGTGATAGATGCTGTCCGCTTGCAGCATTGATTTTAGAGAGCCCTCTCGTTCAAGGCGAGCATAAAGGGCGGGAAAGTACTCGTGTAGTGCACTGAGCATATCCGCGTAAACGGTGCCAACGCCCGGATAAACAAACGCTAAACCGCAGGCGGCTTCATTACCAAGAGGATAGGTGGTGAAGTAGCTACCAGATGGCGTTTTGTATTGATCCTGCTCAAGGAACATTTGAGGCAATACCTGTTTAAGTGAACTGATTTCAAGCAACATGGCCTCAACCGAGCTAGCTTGTAATACCGCAGCAAAAACCGACTTGCTGTGATAAGACACATAGTCGCTAAGATTTGCTTGCATTAACGGCAGCAGCTCTAGGCCGGTTTCCGAGAGCTGCACAGTAAGTTTGTTAATGGCATTGAGCAATTGACCTTGGTTATCACCGGACAGAATAAACTGCAGTTGCTGAGAGTTCAGCATTGACTTGGGCGCAATATATCCCGTGCCTTGCGTTAAGATAAAGCTGGTGGCGCTTTGCGTGAGAGTGTCGTGAGTAAAATTAATCGCCGCGACCCTGGCTTGATGGCTATCGGTAAACCAGTAATGACTTTTAGCTTGCTTAGGACCTAATTCAATATTGAGATCGCGAAAGTGGGTGCGACTTGCAAGCTGGATAATCAACTGATAAACGGCGGCAAACTGCTGCTGATTATTGAGTCCATGATGGTGTTCAATTTTACTCACAGTGCTCAGTTCTCGTTTAGCCTGCCCGAGCGCAAGTGTCAGAGTTTCTTCGCCCGAACCAGCATGTCTTTGCATGGCGGATAGCTGCGCGTGAGGGTGTATTCTCAATTGTGCCGCTTTTAGTGCAGGCATCATTAAAAGAGAGTGAGTGGCGGTAGATAACTGTACTAGTTTACCTTCTTCAATTGCTTTAATGGTGGTGTTTAAGTGCTCTTCAAAGCTGATTTGATTGCTATGTTTAAGATCATTGATCTCAATATGGACCCATGACTGAGTCGTTAATAGACCCGATGCACTGAGTTCAGGTAACAGGCAAGCAAGTTCGCTTGAATAAGCATTGAGCTTGGTTGAAGGCAGCACCAAAAGCGCGATGCGAAGTGGCATCGCGTGTTGTTGCGCTGGAACATTAAGCGTTTTATTCACTATAGAGTCCCATTTTTTACTGAGAGCAACGGTGCTTTATTGGCTAAAAAGGCATCATTTAGGCCTTTGCTGATGGTGACTTTCGCGCCTTTCATTATCGCACTTAATTGGCCATCTTCATGATAAAGCGCCACATTGGCTACAAGTGAGCGTGAATTGCTTTTAATCACTTCCAGTTCAATGATGCCAGTTTCACCAAAAACCATTGGTGTATTTGAGATAAACTCATCGATGCTAGAAGGTAAACTGGCAGCATCATGTTTAAGCCTTGCCCATACTAGCATGGCTTGCAGTAACAGATCTTCAGCAAAAGGCTGGCTGCCACCTAGGTGGATTTGAGCCGAAAACTGGCCACAATCACCATTGTTCACCAGTGGTATTTTACAGCTCGCGACTAAGCCTGAATCATCAAACTTAGAGACATGTTGAATGCCTTGTAAGCGTGGTCCGTGAAACAAGGTGCCATTACTGTAAAGTTCACTTGAAGTGATGATTTGATCACCTGAGTCGATAAACTGTTTTACCTCAGCAAGTTCAGTGCATTCATCGCTGACAAGTATTGCCCTATATTGTGGGCGACCTTGGCTACTGATTAACGCACTCATTTTAAGGGGTGCATGATTAACGCTGGCAGCACTCGCTAATGGTGTCAGCTCAAGCGTCATCTCTAGGTTCTCATTGCTGTCAAAGACAATGCCTTTGAGTAGTTTGTAATCAAGCACTTTTACGCGAGAGCCGAGCATTTCACTGGCCACTTCACGCATCCATTGTATCGCACACACTGTCGGTAACACTGGGTTACCCCCAATACAGTGGTCTTGAATAAAAACCAAAGTATGAGGGTTTAGGCTACGTGTTACTGTTATAGGCATTAGCGGGCGCGATGCAGTTTGCACCTCACCCGCATTAAGCTTTTTTACAGAAGAGTCCTTGTTAGCACCGTCAGTATTGTTAGACTCTGAAGTGTTAGCACCTTGCATTGAGGTGCCTATTAGTAGTTGTACGCCGGTTTCACTCAATAGCTGTGTGGCAAATAGCTCAGCCCCTGCGTTGAGTGGAATAACGTAGACACCGCGATCGGTAAACATCTTCTTCAGTGAGGGACTCACCATGCCACCATCCCAAGGGCCCCAGTTAAAGCTCATTACTTTGGCTTGTGGGTGACGAACAGAGAACTGTAAAGCAGCTTTGTTGAGAATGTCATTCGACATGGCATAATCGCTCTGGCCAGTATTGCCATAGAAACCAGCGGCAGAAGAAAACATGGCTAGCAATTTAAGCTTGCTAGCATCAAGGGCTGCCAGTACAGCTTTAAGTCCATTAACCTTAGTCCCGTATACGCGCGCGAGTTCGTTAAGGGTCTTATCTTGAATATGTTTGTCGGCAAGGACACCAGCACCATGAATAAGACCGGTTATTTGTTTACCTTTACCACATAGCGATGCTGTTATGGCAACAGTGTCGGTAACGTCCATGCTGATATACTCAGCACTTGCCCCTACACGATCAAAGGCTTCAAGTGCTGCATTGATTTCAATGCAGCTTTGCACTGGCCAGATGAGGGCATCCACTTGTTTCGGTGTTGGTTTTTGTCCTGTAGAGATGATATGAGCAATGGCAGCAGGTTTAAGCTCGCTAGTTTGTTTGCCGGTAGCCCATTTAGGGATACTCTTAAGCTCACTTCGTCCTGCTAAGATAAAGTGGGACTGAGTACGGCTAGCCAGTGCGAGTGCACATTCAAATGTAACGCCTTTAGCACCCCCGGTCACCAAAATCGTATCAGTGTTATTTAACTCAGCTTTTGCGGTTTTGATACTCGCGTCAGCGGCAATCAGTGTGACACGAGCCAAATCACCTTGGATATCGGTGGAGATTCCGACTTCAGCTAGATGTGTTTGCACATCGAAAATCTCAAGAGTTATCGCGTCGGCAAAGTCAGTAGCATTAACATCTGTAGCGATGTCTAACGCGCGGCAAAACACATTTGGCCACTCATGGCTTAATGTTTTGGTTAACCCTGCCAATGCAGCTTGATTTAGCTCTGCACTGTGCAGTTGTTTGGTGTCTAGGTAACCAAATCCACCATCGATACGGCTAACAGTAATAAAAAATTGGCGTTTTTCACTGGTTGTCGTCAGCTGTGGTTGTAACAATTTAGCCCAAAGGAAGGCTTGACTAACATGAGTGAAACTATCATCACTTAGGTTGACAGCATCTTGTTGATTGCCACTTCCAGCTTCAGGTTGTAGATGGATAAAACCACCAATGTGACCGAGTTGCTGCTCAATTTGAGCAATAACGGCGGTCATTCCTGCTGCATCAGTGCTATTTGCCTGGAAGCTGGCGACATCACTGCTCAGCGGTGATTGTGCATTGCCTTCCGGTAGACGCACAACGGCAACATTGAGTCCTATCTTTGTCAGTTTTTCAGCTAAAACACCTGCATTATGACCGTCATCGGTGATCACAATATTGGTATTCTTTGAATAAAGTGCGGCAAACTGTCCAGAAGAGTGAGCTTCCATTTTGTCTACCGCATTAAGCTTTTTTAGCGCCACCTCACTGTGAGGAGGAAGTTCTACAGCCATCTTTGCTGAGATTGGGGAGGGTTTTGCTGAAGCAGTATTCGTATTTGAAGAATCATCAGCGCTACTGACTGAAAGCTTACTGTTCATGTAGTTAACAATTTCACCTAATGTGCGGCATTCGGCGAGATCTTCTGGATTTAGCTCAGGCAAACCGGGCAGTTCATCTTGCACTGTGCCTAAAATTTCAACACGCTTGATAGAGTCAATCCCTAAATCGGCTTCCATATCCATGCTCAATTCTAGCATTTCAGTGGGGTAACCGGTTTTGTCGGCAACCACTGACATCATGGTGCTTTGGATTTGCGCTGCACTTAATCCATGTGCTACAACTGGAGCGACATCGATGTGATGAGCCGCTGCAGCGTTATTGGTGTTTTCAGCAGCACTGCTAGCCAATGTCGAGTTCATGTAGGCCACAATTTCACCTAATGTACGACACTCGGCGAGATCTTCAGGGCTTAGCTCAGGCAGACCGGGCAATTCGTCTTGCACTGTGCCTAAAATCTCAACACGTTTGATAGAATCAATCCCTAAATCGGCTTCCATATCCATGCTCAATTCTAGCATTTCAGTAGGGTAACCGGTTTTGTCGGCAACCACTGACATCATGGTGCTTTGGATTTGTGCTGCACTTAATCCATGCGCTACAACAGGAGCGGCACTGATGTGATGAGCCGCAGCAGCGTTATTGGTGTTTTCAGCAGCACTGCTAGCCAATGTCGAGTTCATGTAGGCCACAATTTCACCTAATGTACGGCACTCGGCGAGATCTTCAGGGCTTAGCTCAGGCAGACCGGGCAATTCGTCTTGCACTGTGCCTAAAATCTCAACACGTTTGATAGAATCAATCCCTAAATCGGCTTCCATATCCATGCTCAATTCTAGCATTTCAGTGGGGTAACCTGTTTTGTCGGCAACCACTGACATCATGGTGCTTTGGATTTGCGCTGCACTTAATCCATGCGCTACAACTGGAGCGGCACTGATGTGAGGAGCGGCTGCAGCGTTATTGGTGTTTTCAGCAGCACTGCTAGCCAATGTCGAGTTCATGTAGGCCACAATTTCACCTAATGTGCGGCACTCGGCGAGATCTTCAGGGCTTAGTTCAGGTAAGTCAGGAAGCTCATCTTGCACTGTGCCTAATATTTCAACACGTTTGATAGAATCAATCCCTAAATCGGCTTCCATGTCCATCTCAAGTTCGAGCATTTCAGTTGGGTAACCGGTTTTGTCAGCGACGACCGACATCATGGTTGCTTGCACTTTTTCAGCTGATAGCTCATCAGTCGTGGTGGCTGAAGGTGCTATTGGTGCAGTTGTGTTATGAGTGCCTTCAGTTGGCAATTTACTGTTCATGTAGGCAACAATTTCACCTAATGTACGACACTCAGCGAGATCTTCAGGGCTTAGCTCAGGTAATGCAGGAAGCTCATCTTGAACCGTGCCTAATATTTCAACACGTTTGATAGAATCAATCCCTAAATCGGCTTCCATGTCCATCTCAAGTTCGAGCATTTCAGTTGGGTAACCCGTTTTCTCAGCCACGACTGCCAACATCGTTGATTGAACTTTTTCAACACTGAGTGAGCTTTTAGCGGTACTGATATTAATAACGGGTGCTGGTTGAACAATAGGTGCAATAGGCTCGACAGTCGCTGCTTGATGTTGCATTACTGGTTGTGGAGTGTGGGTAACGATAGGAGCGGCCACTGACGTTATTGCAGGAGTTTGCGTTACAGGTGCAGGCGCGGCCTGTGTCATCGTTTGTACCGGCTGAGCGGGGATCGCTGCTGGCGTGCCATTTAGCAGACCGAGTGCGGCAATGTTGCTGCCCGTTTGCAGTTCAAGAAATTGAGTGTGACTTTGCACTGTTTGTGCTTGAAGCTGATGGAATTGCTCCATTGAGCGTTGCAGGCTCTCTGGAATGGCGATACCGTTTCCTGCTAACTTAGTTTGCTCCGTCATTAAGCTTGTGAAGGTCGCCCCATATTGTTGAGGGATCGCTAGAAACTGTTGATGCAGCTCTGCAGCTTGTTGCTGCGCGGCAAAAAAGTGGGTCAGTGTATCAGTGTTGGTTGGTGCACTATGATTGAGCGCTGATGAAGGCTCTTTCACTATTGGTGTTTCTGTTGCGTGTTGGGGGTGAGCATTAGACATTGGTACTGCGATCTCCACAATTTTTTCTACAATCGTTGGCACTTCTACAATTTTCTCGACTATTTTTTCAACTTCAATCATTTTTTCTTCAATAATCGTTGAGCTTGTCACCATGCCAGTTGCTAACGACTTAGCCATTTTAGCGCGGGTTGATTGGCTAATATGATTGACTGCATTGAGGGTGATATTCATTGGTGATGCTTTGGCCGGTTTTGCTATATCAGCTTGGTACGGATCGACATTACCCAGTTGTATCCCTGCAACGGCTAACTGTATAGCCGCTTGTTTAAGCTGAAGATCGCTATTACCTTTAGGGCTTGGGTTTATCGAGATAATACAAAGTTCATGCTTGTTAGCGGCAAGCGTGCTTTGAACGAGTTTTTGTAGGATGTTTTTAGGGCCAAACTCCACAAATACACGGGCACCAGCGTCATACATGGATTCCAGTTCGGTGGTAAAACGTACCGATTGCAACATATGTTGTTTGAATGATGCTTTAATTTTAGCTGCGGTATTGTCATAAAGCGTGCCTGTCGCATTAGAGTATAAGGCGCGGCTGGCTTTAGTAAATTTAGCTGCATCAATCGCTTTAGCAAAGGGGGCTTGAGCGTGACCCACAAGTTCAGTATGGAAGGCGCCGGAAACGGGTAAGTTAATGGCTCTATAACCCAGTTCGCTTAATGCTTTTGCTGCATTAGCCGTTGACATTGTAGGGCCTGCAATGACTGACTGGGTGGGGGCGTTATAGTTCGCGACTTTTACACCGTCGAAGCTAGCAATCGTGCTTTCAAGTGTGGCTAAATCGCTAGCATTTTTAGTGATAATGGCATACATGGCACCTGTATCAGCTTCACTCTCACCGGCGTTCGGCTCAGCTTTGGTTGCCATGGCATGGCCGCGAGCAAACGCCAATTGGTAGTAATCATCGCTTGAGATCACTCCTGCAGCACACAGGGCACTGAGTTCACCAAAGCTGTGGCCAGCAACCATGTCGGCATTAAAGCCTGCAGCAGTCAAGAGATCGTATTGACCCATAGAGATAGCACCAATGGCACTTTGTGCATTAGCAGTGTTGGTTAATGCCGCTTCTTGCGTCTTTAAGTCATCTTTATTAAACACAGGTTTAGGATACAAGGTTTGTGACAGTGGCGTTTTGCCATTAGCGGCAAAGACGTTATCTGCAGTCACTAATTGCTGGCGTATTTCAGGGTAGTAACAAGCGAGATCCCGGCCCATATTAAGATACTGTGAACCTTGTCCTGCAAACAGTGCAGCCACTTTACCTTTAACACTTGCAGCGCGGTAGCTGGTACCGTCTACCAATTGCCAACTGTCATTGACAGCTGAGTGATCATGCTTGTTGGCCAGTTTAGCAATAGCTTGCTTGATTGACGTTGACAGCTCTTCATTGGTGTTAACCACAAAGCCAATACGCGGTGATGTAGCATCGAGTTCGCGTAGGGCATAATGAACTGCCGCCTCTTTTACGTTGAATTCAGCTTGGGTGGCTGATGCTGCAAGTATGTTGAGTTCTTTTATGAGTGCATCGTTATCGACAGCGCTGATAAGGAAACTTTGTGCCACTTGACGCTGACGATATTTTGCCTTTTCGCTGTCAATACGGCTGTGCTCATTTTGGTACTCTTCGAGCACAAAATGGAAGTTAGTGCCACCAAACCCAAAGGAGCTTATCCCTGCGCGGCGCGGCGTACCATCAACACGAGGTAACCAAGGGCGAGTTTCAGTGTTAAGGTAAAAAGGTGAGTTTTCGATATCCAGTTTTGGACTCGGCTCACTGACATTAATGGTCGCCGGTAACACTTTATGATGCAGTGCCAAAGAGGCTTTGATCAGACCCGCTGTGCCTGCCGTAGACTTAGTATGGCCGATTTGTGATTTCACTGAACCTAAGGCTATGTGTTGTTTAGTGTCATTACCTTCACTAAATACAGAACTAAGACCGGCAAATTCTGCCGCATCACCCGCTGCCGTTCCAGTGCCATGGGCTTCAATTAACCCTAGGGTGTGGGGGGCAAAACCTGCATCATCATAAGCGCGCTTAAGTGCCTTTGCTTGGCCTTCAGGGCGTGGTGCATAGATGGATTTGAATTTACCATCTGATGACGATCCGACCCCTTTAATAACAGAGTAAATGCGGTCACCGTCACGTTCAGCATCTTCAAGACGCTTTAACGCAATCATGCCAATGCCTTCGCCAATCATCATGCCTTTTGAATCTATATCAAAAGGTTGAATGGTTTCATTCGTGGTGAATGCAGGGGTTTTAGAGAAACTCATGTACATAGACGGTGAGTTATCGGTACATACACCGCCTGTTATCATCATCTCAGAGCGGCCATCGACCAATTCACTGAGTGCCATGCGCATGGCGGCCAGTGAGCCAGCACAGGCAGCATCGACCACACAGTTCATGCCACCAAAATCGAAACGATTGGCAATACGGCCAGAAATCACATTTCCGAGAGAGCCAGGGAATGAGTTCTCTTCCCAGTGGACATACTGGTCTTGGAATTTTTTAATCAACATTTCGCTATCGGTGTCACTAATGCCACTGTTTTTAAATACTTTTTTTAGTACAGGGTATTGAAGGCGGGCTGTTAAACTGTGGCTAATTTTTTGTCCGCCACCGACGCCAAGGGTGATCCCTATTTTATCTCTGTCGTAACCTTCGGGCAGATTAGCATCGGCTAACACTTCTTTTGCGACGATCAAAGACAGAAGCTGTGAGGTATCAGTGAGCTCAAGAATGTTTGGCGGTAGACCAAATTCCATTGGGTTGAAGTCGACATCCGGTAAAAAACCACCACGTTTACAGTAACTCTTATCTGGGGTGCTCTTATTGGCGTCAAAGTAATCTTCTGGTTGCCAGTGTGTTGATGGCAGTTCTGTGATGGCATCAATTTTTTCACTGATGAGATCCCAGAATTTGTTTAAGTAACGAGAGTTAGCAAAAATACTGGCCATGCCGACGATGGCGATAGGCATATCTTTAAGGCGTTTATTCAGTCTTGAATCCGCTTTAGGATCGGGTGCAGATCCTTGTGTTGACTTTGTATCACTCGTTGGAATTTTTTTTGACGATTTAGAGGTTTGGCTCATTATGAGTCTCCACTGGGTGCCTGATTATCAGGTGTCTTGTTATGAGTTTCAACGTATTCCATGGCAGAAGTATGACTAAGTCTGGCTCCAGGAAAACGTTGTAAAAAGGTATGGTAGTTGCGAACGAGCAACTTACGCAGATGAAACGGCCCATGCGTTAACACATTGGCGATATATCGGTTGGTGGCTTGGGTATTACCATCTTTATAAATATCTAAATAGATCCAATCACTGTCAGGATCGACACCGAGAAGAATTGAATAAGCGTCTTCGTTAGTGAGTTGAGGTGGGATCGTTAAGGACACGACCTGAACCACATTGTGACTCTCTGGTGTTGGTAAGGCCAACATCTCAGCGAGTGTTTCGTAGTGGAGCGTGTAAGTTTGCACGTCACTACCTTGAGTAATGGGAAGCTGGTTAAAATAACGTCTGGGAACCTGTGGGCTTTCAATGCCACGGATGCGTGATACACCATAGCGTTTCAAACAGCGCGCTAGACCAGAACGGGAAACATTGGGGTTAATGTAGCGCTGTGTTACCACCAATAATCTGTCTAAGGGGATCTTTAACTGGTACCTCAGGCCGACGACCACATATTCTTGCAAGGGAGTGAGTGTCGTATTGAGGTTGTGAGGCGTGTTTGAGGTATCTGCAACAGAGTTACGCTTACGCCATTTACGTGTAGTCGCTTCGCTAATATTAAGGACTTTAGCCAGTTGGGATACACTCAGATCAGATGCTTGAATAAATCGACGCATCTCTGGTGTTGTGGTGGCATTGCGGTGCCGAGTTTCTGTCGCACTTCGCGCACGTTTAGCCGGATTTATATGTGCCGGAGCTACCTTCTTAGGAGCGTCTTCAGTCATCGATTTAGCATTTATCCGTGAATAATCTATTGGGACTTATTGCGACTTTATGACTAGGAAAACAGCAAACAATCCTTTTTATCTTAATGCGCAGTGTTTTTTAACGAGTACTTTAGCAGATTACCTGACCTTAAGTGACAACACAATCACCTGGGACTTTATTGTCTCTCTTCCGACCAGTTTGAGCTTACGCGTGTATTGATATATCTCTTTAATGTTTAAATTGTACTAGCAGTGAGTTAGCTCAAATAAGGTAAAGTAACAGTTTGGATACAAGTTTATAAATATAGACATACTAATGTTGATAATCCACAGGAAGCTATCGATGATGAATTAAGGATCTATCAAGGAGCTCTGACGCGGTTAGACATGCTGGGCTGTTAAGGTGTTTTTACGCTAAGATATTGGCGGGTTGCTCAATACGTCTTATAATTTAAGTTTATGTCTAAAATTGCAGGGGTAACAGGATGTCCCAAATATGGGGTACCGAAAAACATGATGTTTAATATTAAACAGACCCCTTAATATGGTGAATCAATCTAGAGGTGATGGCGTTGGTTGTTCCTTGTTCAATTTTGGGGTGGTTAAGCCATTTCTTAGGAGCATTTGTGTGGTTATTTGCTCTCTAAGCATAGTGCCGTTAAGCCCTGCTGAAGAGGTGATACATTTGGCCAATGGTGAGTGGCGACCTTTTGTGTCAGAAGAATTAAAATACGGTGGGGTGTTTTCTCGCATAGTATCTGATGCATTTGCGTTAAAAGGGGTGCGAGTTGTGTACCATTTCATGCCATGGAAACGAGGTGAAGTGAAATCCAGAGAAGGACAGATTGATGGTAGTATTGGCTACGGCATGTTTGATAAATTTAAACAAGATTTTTATTATAGCGATACTATTTTTAGTGGCAGTAAGGTTTTCTTTCATTTGAAAAGTGAGCCATTTGACTGGAACACCTACGATGATTTAAACGGTATTACAATGGGAGCTGTGATTGGATTTAATTTTGGTGCAGTCTTTGATAAAGCCGAGAAATCGGGACAAATACAGGTGACACGAATAGAAAATCTTGAGCGTCTTTTTAAAATGTTAATAAAAAAACGCATCACCGTCATCCCACTGACGGTTGAAATAGGCTATGACGTAATGAATAACAAATTATTTTCTGAAGAAGCTCAATTAATCACCCATCATTCAAAGCCATTTTTTAATACTACTTTTCATATGATATTAACAAAAAAAATAGCCAAAAATAAAGATATGCTTAAACGGTTCAATGAAGGTTTGCAAGAACTAAAAGATAGTGGGAATTATGATAAATACGTCGCAGAGTCACTTAGAGGGGGTTATATTATTAAGTAACAATCAGGTTGTTAATGATAAAGCCTGCTATGAATCAATGATATTTCAGTGTGCCCTAACCACCTCATTGTACGAATTTTGAGGTGGTTAGGAGATAGCGCATACTTCTACTGGATTTGAGCCTCAAGTTTATTTTTCATTTTAGATAGATCGCTGTGAAAGAATAAACTTTCGGCTATTTCCAATACCATTGGCATCTTAGATTCGTATATTGCCTGATAATAATACTCTTCAGCCAAAGCTGGATTGCCTAAGCTTTCTGATAGTTTAGCTTTGAGTATATAGGTGATCACCGTTTGTTGTGTATACGGTATGTCTGTTATGTATTTTATGGCATCGATAGGGCGACCTCTAGATAATGCGTTCATGGCCAGTGCTTCATTGGCTTTATCTGATCGGGTTCCCTGACTTAAAATCGGAATGATGTGTTCGAAATCCTGATTGAGTTTGCTAACTTCTTTTTGAATTTGTCTACTTTTATCTAGGTAGATGACTATCATGCTGTAGATATAATTGTTTGAGAGCAAATGAGGGTTGTTTGGGGTGAGTTTTAACGCTTTTTTCATTAAGCTAATTGGTTTTAATTTATCTTGTGTTGTTTTCTGAGTAGATAATGCTTCAAGTGCATAAAGTAATACTTGAGGTTCATTAGGTATTGAGCTTAATAAATCATTAATTTTTTCTTGGTTTACTTTTACATTTAACGATATAAGAATATCGTTAAGGATACGTTTAATCGTTGGCTTTAAGTTAGTTTTATCAATTTCATACTTACGATCTAAATGTTGAGATTGTGAGATACGATTAAAGTATTCTACATTGATATAATGAATGCCATCTTCCTCAGTAATTATGAATGTCAGCTCTTTTGCGGCATTATTATGTGGTTCATCATAGAAAGATACTGGAAGATTGAGCTTATACTTGAGGTATTCAACGACTTTAAATATAATGCCATGTTCAATTTGCGCAGCACTTAAATCTACATCAGTCTTAATTATTGCATTAATTGATCTTGGCTCTAACGTATTATAAATAAAATCAGTGCTGGGTGTAGTGATATTGTTGTTTAGTGGTTGATTAATTTTTAAGAATGAAAATTGACTAATAAATATCAACAAGATGGTACTTGAAATGACGGCGATAATGACAATTGACCAGATTAATTTAACTGTTTTTTTTGGCTGATGACTTATCTTAATGAAGCTTGCACTGTTATGTGTATTTGGAGAGCTTTGTTCGGTTTCATCTGTTATCTTGTTTAGTGTGTCATTGGTGATTTCATCTTGACTTACAGCCTTATTTTCTATGTTGTACTGGTTTATTTGCGTACATATAGTGTCCTTATCCGTATAATTATCTTCCAAATGTAGCGCTTGATTGATTGGTTGAGGTATTATTTGGACTTTTATGTCGAGTTTATAGCCACGCTTAGGGATGGTAATAATATACCCATGAAGGTGTTTTTGGTTGGTTTTTAAAATTTTTCTTAATTCAAAAATTGCTTGAGTGATCACTTGATCTGTGAGTATTAATCCCTTCCAAACTTCGTTAATGAGTTCGTCACGGCTTAGAATCGTCATTGGATGTTGACAAAGAAATAATAAAAGATTTGATAAACGATTATCGATAAGTGTCTCTTGCTCTCCCAATATGAGCTTATTTTCATGGGGGATGAAAATCCAGTTATCGATTTGATATTTTACCTTTGTCATTTCACTCCTAAGATGTTGTATTTAAATTTCTTTAATGATTTTCTTACAAATTAACGTTGAAAATTCGGCGTCCATTATCACTATTGAAATGTGATTTTACAATAAAATGTCAATGATAGAAGCTATTATAGCTGGTTTTTTATGTTGATTTGGTCGATTTTTGAAGATTATGCATTTTAAAAATATTGTTAATATAGCTTTATTAGATGATAGGTTGGTACTTTGTTTTTTTTAGGTATCTTTATTGTTCCACCTGTATCTTTATGTCGTGACTTTTAAGGTTTTAATTAAGTAGGTGTTTAATATGGTTGCGTAATGATTTTTTATAAATGTAATTGGAACTATTATGTTGCTCGTGCTATCAATGTGATGAATGAACAAGTCAAAAAATTTTAAATTTATCACTAATCAACCCCAATAACGTTGTTAAGCATTCCGCTCGACGTTATGAAATCTACGATGGATCTGAGCTTTCACACATCAAAAAAGAGACGTTTCGCCACTGTTACAAACAGCCGCTGGCATGAGTTTTACCGCAATTGAGTTAGCGAATTGGTTATTCGCTTGGTTGGCCTATAATGATAAGAGATGATCACCCTGCAATTTTTGCTGTTGGAGGTAATCGAGCAGGTGTGTTTGTTTACACGCAAGATGACATTTCCACAGTGGTACTGACAAAGTTAGTCGGGGCATTGCCTTCGCAATTCGTCGATGACATTGCTGGATTATATATTCCAGCAATGAAAAAGGAAAATGGCTTCTGTCTATCGAAAAATATAAAAAAACTATCGAAAAACCTTGAAACTAAAGGTTATAAGCACGCTATTGAAATGACTGAAGCTTTGACAAGAGAACTGCGTCTCTCTTTTAGCGAAGATGAAATAAATCTGTGGGGATATTCGCTTATTAGTCAAGGGAAAACCAAACAGGCTTTAGATGTTTTTAAACTCAATGTGTACTTATTTCAATTGAGTTACAACACCTATGCTAGTTTATCTGAAGGGGATTGGCATCTTGGAAATTACCCTAAAGCGATTAAAGGGGATCAAAAAGTGCTCGAATTGCAACCCAATAATAGCAATGCTAAAGATAAAATAAAAAAATTGATCTTATTAATACAATGATCAAGGCTTTAATATCAAGTTGGGTACAAGTGTAGATAGCTCCTTAAGTTACATAGTGCGTATCATTAGTAGAATTTCATGTTTGTACATTTTAGCCGTTGTGACATTTCCAGTCGTGGGCTTAAAGCTAATCATTCGTTAGAAATCCATATACCAATATCAGTGTAAAAATGATGTCATAGACTTTGTCTGGATGACGCAGGCATAACTGTAGCAGGAAAATATCGTTCTTTTAGTCAGAGAGTCCTAAATAGTCTATCTTTTAGATGAATCTACATATTATTAAGCCTTTAGTTTACATATTAAACCGTGAATACTTAATCTGTTACAGGTGGTATTGAGGTTATTGTAGAAACCGAAATCGAATCGTTAAATTAATGAATAAGGTAGATTATGCATAATAAAAATGTATTTATAGTATTCTGGTTTTGTATGTTTTCACTATTTTTTACGCAGAAAATTATCGCTGTAAGTTTAGAAAAGCTAGTTGTCCTAGCAGAGGATTATCCGCCATATAATTACTTAAGTGAAGATGGGGAATTGAAAGGTATTGCCGTTGATTTGCTGGTAGCGGCCTATAAGAAAGCTGGAATAAAACTGAATCCTTCTTATATTAAGGTCCAACCTTGGCCTAGATCATATCGGCAATTAGAAAAAGATGAAAATACCATGTTGTTCTCAATGACGAGAACACCAGCGAGAGAATCATTATTTAGATGGGCAGGGCCTATTAGTAAAACAAAAGTGGTACTGATAGCAAAAAAAAGCAGAAAGATCCGAGTTGGGTTCACCTGTGAACTAACTAATTATTTTATTGGTGGGATCCTCGACGATATTGGTATACAGCTCGTACGTGAATTACTTGGGTATAATACTAATATTTTAACTTCCCCTTACGCGAACTCCTTGGCTAAAATGTTAGATCGTGAACGTATTGATCTTTGGGCTTACGAAGAAAACACTGCCAAATTATTTTTTGAGCGTAATAATCTTGATCCAAATAACTTTGAATCGATTTATACCTTGTCTGAGTCAGAACTGTTCTATGCGTTTAGCTTGAAAACAGATCAAAAAATTGTTGATAGACTACAAAAAGCCATTGATGAAGTGAGAGGAAATGAGTGATTTTGGTTTAGCTGTAAATCACTATTGAGCATATTAAGTTTAGCTGACATGCTAGCCGTTGTTGAGTATTGGTTAAATGATAAGAGAGCATGATGATTAGCGAAGATTTAGTATCTCAGCATTACAGTCATGGCGGGCTGCTTGAAGCCATTAAAGTGGCGTTAATCCAGCAGGGAAATGTAATGGATAGGCTTACATTAGCAGATCTTTCCGCTGTTGATGAGTTTCATGTGGGTGGCCGTATGGCCACTGAACACCTGCTGTCTCAAGTTAACTTTGCTGCAGACCAAGAGATTTTGGATGTGGGCTGTGGCTTGGGGGGAACGGCGCGATATACAGCCAATAAATTTAATAATCGCGTGACAGGAATTGATCTCAGTGCTGAATATATCGAAACGGGTAAACATTTATGTCAATGGGTCGGATTAGATAAACAGGTGACCCTGCATCATGGCAGTGCATTGTCGATGCCGTTTGAAGACAAAAAGTTTGACGGTGCCACTTTGTGTCATGTTGGCATGAATATCCAAGATAAAGCGGGTTTGTTCAATGAAATTTATCGTGTTCTCAAACCTGGGAGCCGCTTTGCCATTTATGACATTATGTTGGCGGGCAGTGGAGAACTGATTTATCCGCTTCCTTGGGCTACGGATGTGAGCTGCAGTTATTTAAGTTCGCTTGATGAATATCAGTTAACCCTAACACAGGCAGGGTTTTCTGTTCTTCATGTGAATAATCGACGTGATTTCGCGTTGGAGTTTTTTACAGCATTAACACATAGGAATTTGACCAAGGGTGGGGTTGCGCCATTGAGCCTACATACCGTGATGGGGACAAATAGTGGTGATAAAATAAATAATATGCTGAAAAAAATACGGGATAATGTAATTGCTCCCATTGAACTATTTGTTCATAAATTATAGTTAAAAATTTGATTTTAATAATGAAATTAATGCGATGACGACGGTGAATTATGTCGGTTTACTGTGTTTGTTGAGTAAAGCCATAAGGTGATTGTAGCTGAATACCAGCAAATGCAGGCAGAGTAAGCCTGAAAATGTGCAGCAGAAAAAAAGCAATGCAATAGAGTTCACTGCTTGTGGTGAATCTCGGTATAAAAACCACCAAATGGACCAGCTGATAAGTGACAAAACGGTTAGTTGCCACATACAGGTTTTACAGCGACCTATTTTTTGCTTGAACATTGAGCTATTGCATCTTTTACATGCCATATATCATCTTTTTGTCTGAGTGAGCCGTCATTGTCATCTTTTTGTCTGAGTGAGCCGTCATTGTCATTTTTGCATGACGATGTAATGTGGTATGAATTAATTTTAGGTGAATAGTAAACCAATACTAAATAAAACGCTGAATATTATGGTTAACATGGCAGTGCGTGCTAACAAAGGGTTGAGTTCAGCACCTGAGGCGTTACTGAAATCGACATTGAGCTTGCGCGCGACGATGAGTGATAAACTCGCCAGTAAAACGGGCAGTCCAGGTAAAAAACCAAGTAAAAAACCGCCGATAATAAAAGCAAAAGGCAGGAATAAAAAAGTTTGATAAAGGAGTCTAGATTGCCCCTCGCCAACACGAACGGCCAATGTTCGTTTACCCGTTTTAGTGTCTGTTAACATATCCCGAGTATTATTAACTAGCATGATAGCTGCATTAAGAAAGCCAATGGCGCAGCCTAAAATCCAAGCTGATAAATGAGTCTCTCCTGCTTGCAAATAGTAACTACCGATCACAGCAACTAGACCAAAAAAAATAAACACAGTGACTTCACCAAGCCCGTGAGAGGCCAGTGGGTAAGGGCCACCACTGTAACTAACGGCTGCTAAGATTGACAGGGCAGCGAGTATGGCAATAGGCCAGCCTCCATGCCAAATTAAATACGATCCAACAATCAATGCCAGCATTAAGCACAGTATCATGGCATTACGTATTTTGGTTGAGGACAAAAGTCCACCTTGAGTGACGCGAATTGGACCGAGACGTTCTTTGGTATCGATGCCGTTTTCGAAGTCAAAGTAGTCATTGGCTAAATTAACGGAGATCTGCAATATGATGGCACACAGCATCGAGGTGCCGGCAATGACTAAGCTAAATTTCGGCAATTGAAATGCCAGTATATTACCAATTAAAAGTGGTCCAATTGCTGCTGGCAAAGTGCGAGGCCTGATGGCCAGTATCCAAGGATTCATTGAGTGAGTCGATTTATTTAGGTTGCTTCAGAACATGATAGATCTCACATTATACTCATTAACTAGCATTAAGTCATGGAATGCAGTAGGTAAAATAACTGATGTAAGCGTGTGAATTGTTCCTCTTCTCTATTATCATTCAAAAGGATGATTGCTTTACTGATAATAGACCTATGGAAATCGTAAATATCTAGCCTGTTACTCGCTATTTGAGTTAAGCTATTAGACTGATGAATTGGGATTTAGAGGTCAAATGAGTCAAGTATTAGATGATCTATTATCACTGCTTTCGCTGGAGCAAATAGAGGTGGGGTTATTTCGTGGGCAAAGCCAAGATTTAGGTTTTGGTCACGTCTTCGGTGGTCAGGTGATGGGTCAAGCATTAAGTGCGGCTAAACAGACTGTTTTACCGACGCGTCAAGTGCATTCTCTTCACTCTTACTTTTTACGTGCTGGTGATGAGAAACAGCCTATTATCTATGATGTTGAGATTATGCGAGATGGCGGAAGTTTTAGTGCCAGACACGTTAAAGCTATTCAGAAAGGTCGCCCCATTTTTTATATGACTTGCTCATTTCAGGAGCATGAAATTGGATTTGAGCATCAAGCTTTGATGCCGAATGTACCAGGACCTGATGGTTTATTAAATCAGCAAGAACTCGCCATGACACTAAGGGATAAAGTACCGCCAAAAATGTTAGAAAAATTTATGGCTGATGCTCCCATCGAAATGCGCTTAGTTAATCCCGAAAATCCATTTAATCCTCGGGCACGAGAAGCGAAACAACATATTTGGATCCGTGCGAATGGTTGTGTGCCTAGTGAGCATTCAGTGAATGAGTATTTACTGGCGTATGCATCAGATTTTAATTTTCTTGTGACGGCAGCCCAGCCTCATGGTGTTTCGTATTTAACGCCCGGTATGCGCATGGCGACGATAGATCATGCAATGTGGTTTCATCGTCCGTTGAATTTGAATGATTGGTTACTTTATAGTAATGAGAGTCCTAATGCTGGTGGGGGAAGAGGATTTGTTAAGGGGCAGTTTTTTAATCAACAAGGACAACTGGTTGCTTCGGCAACTCAGGAAGGTTTGATCAGAATGAAAAACACAACGAACACATAAGTGTGACAGTCAAATTATCGAAAGGAATGCTGGATGATTAAGGTTATAAAAAGTACATTACTCGTGTTTTGTTTATTCATGACGGCATGTGTAACAGTGGAAGAAACGCCTCATGTGATTGTTAATGGAGCTGCAGGGTATTTGGAAAAGGTCGTTTTACCTCAAGGTTGTTCAATTACGATTGCAATCGTTGATTTGGATACCAGAAATTCAATTTTAGCACAGAAGAGTTTTGATATTGCACGAGCACCAGTCCCTTTTAAGTTTTTTCTTTCTCCTGATAAGATTAAAGATGATGTTAATTACGGTGTTGTTGCCATGATCCAACATAAAGGTAAGCTGCTTTATCAAACTTATGACCACTTCCCAGTGATCAACAATGATGAATTCACTGCAGCCGTCTTAATGAAAGCGGTGCCATAAAGTTTCGCTTTTGAGAATGGCCAAAAGATAAAGGAGTTTAGGCTCCTTTATCTATGCTAGTAATATTTGTTATGCGCTCTTTCTTCTAGATGATTAGCTGTATTAACGAGGCAACTTATTTGCCGCCTCAGAGGCTTTATCATAGAAATACGGATCAGCACCAATATTTTTTAGCTCTTTATTCAAAGTGTCCTGGCTTAGTGAATAGACATCTGCTGGTTTAGTGAGAGTCATCCCTTTATTAGTTTGATCACTTGGGTGTTTATAAACACGGAAAGGCCCGTGCCCAACACTGCCTGGTTCATTAACAGGATAATTTTTTTCGATTGGTTCTTTGTTAGGTGTCTTTGTTGCGACATCAATCCATTGTTTACTCTGGCTATAAGATTTACCGTGATAACCCGTCAGTTTATTAAACCAAGCATCATTATGGTTTGGAGTGCCTTCTGATACAAATATTTTGATTTTATTGTTGAAGTTTTCTGCATACTTTGAACGAAGAACGTCTGACTCTTGCATTGTTCCTATGGCTTGATTTTCAGGTAGTTCAGCAGTGTTACCACCTCGAGTATAACTGACTAAATTATCTTTAAAACTTTCTGTATACGCTTGCAAGTGAGGACTAGGGCCAACTTTCATATCGAGCACAATCCCTTTTTGTGTTGCGCCAAGATAAGATTTTGTAAGGTCAACCATGTTAAAGATGTGTTCTCTGGTTGGCTTTCCCTGCTTGGGAATGGCATTTAACCAATCATTTAATAATCCTCGAGCCTCAGACATTTTTTTTTGAGGGCTGTTCGCATCAGTGATCTCAACATCGGCTTTTAGGGTATCTTTGAGTGATAAGATATTAGCATCTCCTTTTGCTAATCCTAAACTTTGTTCTGAACGTACCAGGCCTTCAGTAAAAGGGTGGATATGAATGTTGACTTCATGTCCTAAGGATCTCCAAGAGTGAACATTGAATTTATCTAATGCGCCCAATTCATTATCACCAAGATAAACTAGGTTAATTGTCACTTTGTTACCACCACTATTTACCGTAATGTGCTTGGAACCAGAAAGTGTGTCTCTGACGCTAGCTGCTTGTTGAGATGAGGCTGTGATTGGTCGTCCTGGAGCAAGACTTTGCGTAAAATTTCTCGTTCTGCCTGTTGGTGGTTGATTGTGCGTTGAGCCTGAAGTGGCATAAATATTCAATGGTTGCGCTTGATTTATGGATGAAGGGATCATACTAAAACTCCAGAAGTTAAATGGTTACTGCTTTGATTGTTAAGATCTACCTCTGCTGTGAGCTCTTGTTGTAACTCATGGCTTTTTAATGTGAAATTGTTGATTAAGTTGGCCAGGTTGACTTGATCGAGTGTATTTGTGTCCCTTACATGGGTTAATAAAAGCTCGTTGTCGATTAAGCTCAGCCAGCAGCCTTCCATCTTATTGCCTTCTGCATTAACAAGAAGGGCTTTTTCCAGTAAAAATGATTTATTGTCGGCGTTGAGTGTAATGTTCGGGCTACAAAAAGTGATTAGTTTAGTGTTGTCATCGATACTGATCCCCACTTGTACGTTTAGACTCGGTTCATCGAAGTTACAAACACCATTGTTGAGTACAAGATTCGGGTTGATTGCGGTTAACCAAGTTTGTATTTCAAGCTCTCCGTTGTTGCTTCGCAATGTATTTCTCCTGAGTTTATAGCTATCTCTTATTGTTTGATTAGTAACTTAACAATTATTGGTTTGAACAAATATCATTCACGGTCAATATATTTTAGCTTTATAACTGTTCTTGAAAAATAAGTGATTTATAATGCATGTTGATCATTTGTTCTTGTTTCAGTTGGAGGTAAATGTGTCTTATTATGGCAATGATGAACAAACCTTAGTGAGCAATGAAGCATTACTGATTGCTTGGATACGTCAAGATCCAGTGAGAATGCGAGCACTTAGCCTTGTTAACAGCTTGAATTTACCTCAGGGGATGATTGCTGCAGGATTTGTGAGAAATCTCGTGTGGGATAGGTTACATAAGATGACATCATGTACTCCGCTTAATGACATTGACGTGATTTATTTTGAGTCAACTGACCTATCAACCGAAACCGATAAGCTTTATGAACTAAAGCTAAGAGAGTTAGCCCCAGATTTACTTTGGTCTGTTAAAAATCAAGCTAGAATGCACATGCGTAATGGGGATAAGCCCTATCATTCATCGCTAGATGCCATGAGTTATTGGCCAGAGCAGGAGACGGCTATTGGGGTGAGCTTAGCATTTGCTGAGGAAAATGAATTGCAACTTGTCTCGGCTTTTGGCCTTGAATCACTGTTTAATCTTCAGTTGACTCCCAATCCTAAGCGCCTACGTGCTGTATTTGAGGCACGTCTTAGTAAGAAAGCTTGGTTAAGGGATTACCCTAAACTTAATGTAGATGAGTAACGTTTATCCTCAGTAATGACTGTTGTCATCAATTATCTGTTCCTTCTTTTTATATCGTCTCCTTTAAAAAGTGTGAGATAGATCAAATCAGACTCTCGACAACATGATGAGTTATAACCTCCGTTGATTTGGATCAATAAATAAGCTGCTGTGATCAGGCAGGATACGCATCATTGTAATGTTAATAATAGCGACATTTTATGTTGTATTGATGGAGTTGTATGATGAAAAAAAATCTAATTGTTGGTTTAATGACTTCGGCCTTATTTTCTGTTGGTTTTACCGCTTCAGCGTTCGCTCACCAAGCGGGTGATGTGATTGTTCGTGTCGGTGTTGCCACTGTTACTCCAAACGAATCTAGTCCAGTTGTTGCAGGAATTGCAGAATTTGGCGTGTCTAATGATACTCAGCTTGGTTTGAATTTTGGTTATATGTTGACTGATAATATCGGTATTGAATTACTTGCGGCGTCACCATTTAGCCATGATATTTCATTAGGCTCACTTGGTAAGATTGCTGAAACTAAGCAATTACCACCGACATTAGTGGCTCAGTATTATTTTGGTTCAGCAGACGAGACATTACGTCCTTATGTTGGCGTTGGTGTTAATTTCACGAATTTTTACGATAATGAGTTTACTCAAAGTGGAAAAGAAGCAGGTCTGTCTGACTTAAGTCTTACAAATTCTTGGGGCCTTGCAGCTCAGGTGGGTATTGATTATCAAGTGAATAGCAACTGGCTTGTTAATGCATCGGTTTGGTATGCAAAGATCAGTACCGATGTGACCTTTAATTTAAGTGATAGCCCTCAAAAAATAGCCACTGATATTGATCCATGGGTTTATATGGTTAGTGTAGGTTATATATTCTAATACATTGAATAAAAGCAGAAAAATGGAGCCGTCGGCTCCTTTTTTATTGCTAAGTGATATCATATATTTTGATATCAAGAACTAATTGGTGAAGAGAAATAAGAGTTTATGCTCAGAATGAAGTAGTATTATAGGGTAATTATTAGCAGTAGACATGTAGACATCTAGAAGTCTTGATGTATGATTAGGAATTAAGAATATGAAAAAATGGTTAAAGCCAGTTTCCCCATTAATGTGGGTAATAGGATTGGTGTCAGTGAGTTTGCTTTCAGCTTGTGCTACGCCCAATGCTGGGATCGAAATTCAGGGAGAGGTTTGGTTTAAAGAGCGCATTGCTCTACCACCTGAAGCTGTATTAACGGTTCAAGTTAAGGACGTGTCGCTGATGGATGTGCCTGCTGTTGTTATTGCTGAAATAGAAAGAGGCGATGTGACAACACCTGCACCATTTCAATTTTTGATCAACCGGGATCAGTTTGAAGAGGGGCATACTTATCACATTGGTGCCAAAATTAGTCTTAATGGCAAACTGATGTTTATTAACGCTCAAGCATACAAGATAGATTTGGACTCAAGTGTTCCTATGTCTGTTTTGGTACAAAAAGTCGGTCATTAGGTGAACTAGATTAACCATAATGTGCCAATTTCGTATCTAAATTGTAGGCTTGAATTGATAGAATATAATGAATAGATAATGGAAGAGGCGCAGTATGCCAGTTAAAATCCCAGATGATCTGCCTGCTGCAGAGATTTTAGAATCTGAAAACATTTTTGTCATGTCCGAAACTCGGGCAGCTAATCAAGATATTCGCCCCATGAAGGTGCTTATCTTGAATCTGATGCCGAATAAAATTGAAACAGAAACTCAACTATTAAGATTACTTGGAAACACACCTCTGCAGGTTGATGTTGATCTGTTAAGGATCCATGACAAGGAATCAAAACACACTTCTACTGATCATATGAATGATTTTTATCGTGATTTTGAGACCGTACGGCAAAAAAATTATGATGGCTTGATTATTACTGGTGCACCGTTAGGTCAAATTGAATTTGAAGATGTCAGTTATTGGGACCATATTTGTGAAATTATTGATTGGTCACAGCAACATGTCACTTCGGTGCTTTTTTTATGCTGGGCTGCCCATGCTGCGCTATTTCATCTTTACGGTTTAAACCGAAAGCTGCTTAATAAGAAACGAACAGGTGTTTTTCTTCATCGCCGTACCAGTCAACACTTTCCTTTGTTAAGGGGGTTCGACGATGAATTTTTTGCACCTCACTCACGTTTTGCTGAAATGAATATCAATGAGCTTAAATGCCACCCTGATTTGAAAGTGCTTACTGAATCTGAAGAGGCGGGGGCCTACATGATCTTGAGCCGTAATAACCGTAATTTGTTTGTAATGGGTCATCCAGAATATCAAAAGTCGACGTTAAAAGATGAATATTGTCGCGATTTGGCTGAAGGCATGGATCCGGAAGTGCCGCAAAATTATTTTACTCAAGATAATCCAGACCTCATTCCAATCGCTCGCTGGCATGGTCATGGTAGCTTGTTAGTCAGTAATTGGCTCAATTATTATGTTTATCAGCTTACGCCTTATAATTTAGATGATATGACAGGGATCACGCCTTGGGAGAATGATAACTAGATTGTTCAATATCAGCATTCATCTCTACCGTTAAGCCACCAGTAGGTGGCTTATTAATATCCTCAATTAATGGCCTTAAACTCAGTTACTTCTCTAATAAGACTAAATCCTATATTTCTAGGTTATTTGCTAACAACAGTTTGAGTGACTAGCACTTTAAGCTTAGCCCTTTAGTTTGCACTGTGTTTACTTGGTTGTTTACTCCTTATTCGGTCAGTTAGTCTCAGTCTCTTGCTTTGTGAAAATAACGACATTGCAAAGTAATAAATAATTATTATAAAAAATAGCCAATAAATTATAACTAATTGAAATTAAGGGGTTTATATGGTTGAAAGGACGTTGTTACCACTTGCCTTGGTATTAGCTGGATTGTCCAGTAGTGCTATTGCTGCTGAATATACTCCAAGTACCTATGCTGGTGCATTTGATATTGTGATTGCCGATGAGCAAAAATTAATACAGATGCTACAAAAATCGGGCAAGATCTCTCAGGGAGCGTCGATTAAAGAAGCGGAAGTCGCACTGAGAAGTTACTTGAAAATCCGTCAGCAGGAGGAGGCGCTAAAGGCTGTAGAACTCGATGAGCAAGTGAGCACTGAATTTGCTAAAAATAGAGAGCTTAAAGCCAACAGTAAGAAGCCTAGATATGTTAAAGGACAGCAGCATAAAACGTTAGGTAGAGGACGCGGACATCGTCCAGAGAACATAGAATTAGAAGCGTATAATGGCATGACTCGTGAAGGGAGAGTGTTAGCGATCTTAATGGAGTTTCCAGATTTTCCGCATAACTCTATTCAACCTGAAGACTCGGGGATGTATTATGAAGATTACAACCAAAACCATTATCGTCAGATCCTCTTTGGTGATGACGGCTGGTTAGCGCCAAATGGGTTCCATGCTCATTCTTTCAGACAAAACTATCAGATCCAATCAGGGGGAAGCTACTCAGTCTCCGGTGATGTGGCTGGCTGGTATATGGCAAGTCAACCTGCAGCTTTTTATGGTAATAATATCGATGGCGATGCAAGAGCCTTAGTACGTGAGGCATTAACAGCAGCGGCTGCAGACACGACTGTCGATCTTTCTCAGTTTGATATTGAAGATCGATATGATCTTGATGGGGACGGTAATTATTGGGAAGCTGATGGGGTGGTCGATCACGTCATGATTTTCCATTCAAGTGTGGGTGAAGAAGCAGGAGGTGGTCAGGTTGGAGAAGATGCTATCTGGGCTCACCGTTGGAATTTAGGTAATGTTTTTCCAATACCAGGTTCTACGTCAAATGTACCTAATTGGGGCGGAGAAATGGCGGTGTATGATTACACCATCGCGCCCATTGATAGCGCGGTTGGTGTGATAAGTCATGAATATGGTCATGATTTAGGTTTGCCCGATGAATATGATACTAAATATAGTGGGCGAGGAGAGCCTGTTTCCGCGTGGTCATTAATGTCAGCCGGGAGCTGGACTGGAAAATTAGGCGGTACAGAGCCGACAGGTTTTAGTGCTTATGCAAAGGAGCAGTTGCAGAAAAGCATGGGGGGAAATTGGCTGCAAAGTGCCACGGTTGAGTTTGATGACATTACTGATTCTGGTGTACAAGGGCTTTTGGATCAAGCATCGAGTAAAGGCACCAATCATGATGCCATCCGAGTTAATCTTCCGCCTAAAGAATCACGAGTGACGACACCTGTCAGTGGTTCTCATGCTTATTTCAGTGGCTCAGCGAATGATCTTACCAATCAGATGTCAACGCTGGTTGATTTAACCGCTGCAAGTTCTGCAGTGGCTAAGTTTAAGGCTTGGTATGATATCGAGTCTGATTATGATTACGGCTATCTGATGGTGACTACCGCTGCGGGTAATGTGTATGTTGAGGGGAATATAACCACTAATGATGATCCTCAAGGAATTAATAAAGGCAATGGGATCACCGGAAAATCAAATGGATGGATTGATGCTGAGTTTGATCTGAGTGCATTTGCTGGTCAAGCCTTCAATCTTGCGTTTGTTTATGAATCTGATGCAGGTACCTCTAATTCTGGACTATATATTGATGATTTTAGTGTTGAAGCCGATGGTATCGAATTGTTAGTTGCCAATGCTGATGAACCCAATAGCGAAATATTTACCTTTTCAGGTTTTGCTGCAGACTCAGGTATTAACTATACCGATCATTATTATTTACTTGAATGGCGGACACATCATGGTGTCGACAGTGCCTTAGCTTATATTAACGGCAAGGGTGAGACCCTGGTTTATGAAGAAGGGATGTTGATCTGGTATGTTGATGGTAAGTATGCAGATAATTGGGTCGGAATACACCCAGGAGATGGCTTTTTAGGGATTGTTGATGCAGATCAGCGAACGCTAAAATGGAGTGACGGTGAAGTAGCTTCAAGCCGTTACCAGATCCATGATGCCACTTTTAGTATCGATAGACATGAAAAAATGTTCTTAGATCTTGAAGAGTTATATGGTATTTCCCTTAGAGATAATCATGTTAAAGGGCAGCGGATGTTCAATGATCGTAAACGTTATATCGGTAGAGATATTCCTGATTCTGGTAGAAATGTCACCAATTACGGGTTAAAAATACGGGTGATTAACCAAAGTGAAGATAGAAGTGTAGGTGCGATCCAAATCTATCGTTAACTTATCTGGCTGTGGGATCCCACGGCTTTTTTTGTCTTAAGCACCTGAACAGGTGCTTAATTTTTTCGATTTTTATTTAATTATTTCAGTGTAAATTCTAAGTGACAGAAGCGGATCATGACAGTAATAAAATTTAAGTCTGCGCTATTGCTTTACGTTAGCGTAAACGTCACAGTGAGGTTGTTTAAAAAGATAATGACATTATTACAGTTCGGGTTCCTTAGTTTGACCTCGCTTATCTGGCTGGAATAAATCAATAAAATGGAGTAGATATGAATACAGAGGAATTAAGCCAAGACATTGTGATAGTCGCCGCTAAACGAACCCCAATCGGGAGTTTTCAAGGTGCTTTGTCGACCGTTTCATCTCCCCAATTGGCAGCCATTGCCATCAAAAGCTTAATAGACAAAACTGGCATATCTCCAGTCGTTGTTGACGAAGTGATGATGGGGTGTGTGCTTCCAGCTGGCTTAGGTCAGGCGCCAGCTCGACAAGCGGTATTAGGTGCGGGGTTACCTCTGTCTGTTGGCACTACAACGGTAAACAAGGTCTGTGGATCAGGCATGAAAACCGTCATGTTGGCTCATGATCTGATTAAAGCAGGCAGCGCAGAGATTGTTATTGCAGGTGGTATGGAAAATATGAGCCAGGCACCTTATTTGTTAGATAAGGCCCGTGGTGGTATGCGAATGGGCCATGGCAAGGTGATTGATCATATGTTCCTTGATGGCCTTGAAGATGCCTATACGGGAGCCGCCATGGGAACGTTTGCACAACATACCGCGGACACGTTTAAACTCACTCGTGAACAGATGGATGCGTTCTCGCTAAGTTCGCTTGAAAAAGCCAATAAAGCGATTGCAACGGGTGCGTTTAGGGATGAGATCATTCCTGTGACTGTTGAAAGTCGCCGCGGTGATACCTTGGTTGATACTGATGAGCAGCCGGGTAATGCTCGTCCAGATAAAATTCCAACATTGCGCCCCGCTTTTGCTAAAGAAGGCACGATTACCGCTGCCAATTCCAGTTCAATTTCTGATGGTGCAGCGGCGCTGATGTTAATGACAGCTCAGCAAGCCAGCAAACTTAATTTACCGGTACTGGCGACAATTAAAGGCCATGCCACTTATGCTCAAGAACCTTCTTTGTTCACTACAGCGCCTGTGGGAGCGATGAATAGGTTACTTGATAAGGTGAATTGGTGTATTGGTGATGTGGATATTTTTGAAATAAATGAAGCGTTTGCCATGGTGACCATGTTAGCTATTTCAGAGCTTGGTCTCGATGCGACTAAGGTGAATGTTAATGGTGGCGCCTGTGCGCTGGGTCATCCCATCGGTTGTTCTGGTGCTCGGGTGTTAGTGACCCTAATCCATGCACTCCATGCGCGTGGTGCAAAGCGAGGTATTGCCTCACTGTGTATCGGTGGTGGAGAAGCAACGGCAATGGCAATAGAGATTTAATATTGACAAAAAAGTGAACAAACGCGTTTAATTTTTTTGTGAATATGTTAATTCAGTATTAACAGGTTTTAATGGGAAGTGATATGACAACTCAGGTGAAACACTATATCGATGGCCAGTTTATTGAAGGCCAAGGATTGCAGAAAATTTGGGTGACTAACCCTGCAAACAATCAAGAGATTGCAGTGATCAATGCGGCAACGGTTTCAGAGGTTGAACGTGCAGTAGCCAGTGCTAAACAGGCTTTTAGGAGTTGGAAAGAGGTACCAGTATCTGAACGTGCTAGGGTGATGTTTAATTATCAACATCTACTTAAAGCGCATCATGATGAGCTGGCGACTATCTTGGCGCAGGAAACGGGTAAGACATTTGATGATGCCAAAGGTGATGTATGGCGTGGTATCGAAGTGGCTGAACATGCGTGTAATATTGCGACTTTGATGATGGGTGAAACCGTTGAAAATGTGGCGCGTAATATTGATACCTACAGTTACACTCAACCGCTTGGGGTGTGCGCAGGGATCACTCCCTTTAATTTCCCTGCGATGATCCCACTGTGGATGTTCCCATTGTCCATTGCATGCGGTAATACCTTTGTGCTTAAACCCTCAGAGCAAGATCCCATGACCCCACAACGTCTGGTGGAACTGTTTGAACAAGCAGGTGCGCCTAAAGGTGTACTTCAGCTTATCCACGGCGACAAAGTAGCGGTTGATGTGCTGCTTAATCATAAAGATATCAAAGCGATTTCGTTTGTTGGCTCAGTGGCAGTTGGCCAATATATTTACAAAACTGGCACCGATAATTTGAAGCGAGTACAGGCGTTTGCTGGTGCTAAAAACCATTGCGTTATTATGCCTGATGCCAATAAACAGCAGGTGATTAATAATTTAGTTGGTGCCTCTGTTGGCGCTGCAGGCCAACGTTGTATGGCACTCTCTGTGGCTATTTTTGTCGGTTCAGCGAAAGAGTGGATCCCAGCGCTTAAAGAGGCCATTGCCAAGGTTAGACCAGGTCTTTGGGATGACAAGAACGCGGCTTATGGCCCTGTGATAAGTCCAGCAGCTAAAGCACGAGTATTGTCACTCATTGAGCAAGGTAAATCTGAAGGTGCTGAATGTTTACTCGATGGTTCGACGTTTACCGTCCCGGGTTTTGAGGCTGGAAATTGGATTGGACCGACTATGTTTACTCAGGTCACCACGCAAATGAGTATCTATAAAGAAGAGATTTTTGGACCAGTGCTGTGTTGCATGGAAATGGATACTTTGGAGGAGGCGATTGAACTGGTTAATAATAGTCCTTACGGGAACGGTACCTCTATTTTTACTGCCAGTGGCGCTGCGGCGCGTAAGTATCAGCATGACATTGAGGTTGGTCAAGTGGGCATTAATGTCCCGATCCCAGTGCCCTTACCCTTTTTCTCGTTTACGGGGTGGAAAGGCAGTTTTTACGGTGATCAACATGCCTATGGTAAGCAAGCAGTGCGGTTTTACACTGAAACTAAGACCATTACCTCACGGTGGTTTGAATCGCAGATCTCGGAAGCTGAACATCCAGTGCCCAATATGACCATAGCCTTAAAATAATGGGCTTGAGATAGCCATAACGTATTCAAGGAGATCGCAGATGGATTTTAATCTGAATGATGACCAACGTCAGTTTGCCGATTTAGCTCAGCAGTTTGCTCGTGATGAGTTTGCGCCATTTGCCGCGCAGTGGGACATCGATCATCATTTTCCCAAAGAGGTCATTCAGCGCGCGGGAGAGCTAGGTTTTTGCTCTCTTTATTCACCAGAAAGTGAAGGGGGCATGGGCTTGAGTCGTCTCGATTCATCGATTATTTTTGAACAGCTTTCTATGGGGTGTACGGCGACAACAGCCATGTTGACGATTCATAATATGGCGACCTGGATGGTGACCAGTTTTGGAACAAAAGCGTTAAGAAGTCAATGGTCTGAGCCGTTAACGACCGGGCAGATGCTAGCATCTTATTGCTTAACTGAAGCGGGAGCGGGCAGTGATGCTGCCGCGCTGAAGACCAAAGCGGTGAAAGAAGGCGGTGAATACGTTATTTCTGGCACTAAGATGTTTATTTCTGGTGCGGGTGCGACAGAGCTTTTAGTCGTGATGTGCCGAACCGGTGAAGAGGGAGCAAAAGGGATCTCTGCTATTGCAGTTCCTGCAGATGCCGTGGGCGTCACTTACGGTAAAGCCGAAGATAAGATGGGCTGGAACGCTCAGCCTACTCGCGAAATTACGTTTACTCAAGTGCGTGTTCCGCTGGAAAACCTGTTAGGCGAAGAGGGACAAGGTTTTACTTTTGCCATGAAGGGGTTGGATGGAGGCCGCATTAATATTGCGACTTGCTCGATTGGCACAGCGCAGTCAGCCCTCGATCGCGCGACCCAATATATGACAGAGCGTAAGCAATTTGGTAAACCCATTGCGGCGTTTCAAGCCTTGCAATTTAAGTTAGCAGATATGGCCACTGAGCTGGTGGCTGCAAGGCAGTTGGTGCGTTTGGCGGCCTTTAAACTTGATGAACAAGATCCAGAGGCAACAGCCTATTGTGCGATGGCAAAACGCTTTGCTACCGATGTTGGCTTTCAAGTATGCGATGCAGCATTGCAACTGCATGGTGGTTACGGATATATCCGTGAGTACCCTCTGGAACGGCATGTACGTGATGTGCGTGTGCATCAGATTTTAGAGGGAACCAATGAGATTATGCGTTTGATTATTGCGCGTCGTCTACTCAATGACGAAGCGGGACAAATACGTTAAATAGCACAGAAGTTTATTCGTTAAGGAAGTATTCATGACAGAAATAACACAACGTCTCGAAGGCAATACGGCCATATTGACCATGAACAATCCGCCAGCCAATACGTGGACAGAAAAGAGTTTACAAGCACTAAAAAACAAGGTAGCTGAGCTTAATGATAACAAGGATATTTATGCCTTGGTGATCACCGGAGAAGGGGAAAAATTTTTCTCAGCTGGCGCCGACCTTAGCTTGTTTGCCGATGGCGACAAGGGGGTTGCCGCTTCGATGGCTAATCATTTCGGCGAGGCATTTGAGGCGTTAAGTCAATTTCGCGGTGTCTCTATTGCGGCCATCAACGGCTATGCCATGGGGGGGGGCTTAGAGGTGGCGTTGGCGTGCGATATTCGTATCGCCGAGGTTCAAGCTGTAATGGCTTTGCCTGAAGCCTCTGTGGGGTTATTGCCCTGTGCTGGTGGGACGCAAAATTTAACCGCCTTGGTTGGTGAGGGCTGGGCAAAGCGGATGATTTTATGCGCAGAGCGACTTGATGCTAATAAAGCTGAATCTTTGGGATTGGTTGAAGAGGTCGTTGAGACGGGTCAATCTCTAAGTGCTGCGATGGCATTGGCGGTCAAAGTGGCTAAGCAAAGCCCAAGCAGTGTAGCTGTCTGTAAGCAGCTTATTAACGCTGGACGGCATATGCCTAGGGCACATGCCTTACCACTAGAAAGAGAGCTGTTTGTTGGCTTATTTGATACAGAAGATCAGGCCGAAGGGGTCAATGCTTTTCTGGATAAACGCAGTGCTAATTGGAAAAACGCATAATGAATACACAAATGTATAAGCAAAATGTCAATAACAACCATGTGGTATTTCAAACATTAGGTACTGTGTCTGGTAAGCAAATTGGTGTCGTTACATTGAACGTTGAAAAGGCGCTAAATTCGCTTAATCTTGAGATGGTTCAAGCGATGATACAGCAATTAAAAGCGTGGCAACTAGACGATGATATCGCGCTTGTTATGCTCGATGGGGCTGGTGAGAAAGGTTTCTGTGCTGGTGGTGATGTCCGTGCTATTTACGACGCATCGATGAACAATGTCGGGGAGTTAACTCAAGAGGCCGTGGATTTTTTCAAACATGAGTACCAACTTGATTACTTGCTGCACAGTTTTTGTAAGCCTGTGATGGTCTGGGGGGACGGTATTGTGATGGGCGGTGGACTTGGTTTAATGGCCGGTGCTAGCCATCGAGTCGTGACAGAGCGCTCTCGTATCGCGATGCCAGAAGTCAGTATTGGACTTTACCCTGATGTAGGTGGCAGCTACTTTTTAAACCGTATGCCAGGGAAAACCGGCTTGTTTCTCGGTTTAACGGCCTACAATATGAATGCTGCAGATGCCAAATATGTGGGGATAGGCAATCATTATCTTAATAGTGATGACAAGGAGCCGATGTTAGATCACATGGCCACTTTACCATGGAGTAGTGATGCAAATGTGAATCATGATCTACTTACTCAAGAACTTGTTCAACTTGAGCAAAATGTCATGATTACCATATCTGACTCTCAATTAGCGACAGAGCAAGCCATGATTTCTGACCTGATGGCGGGATCCTTAAGTGACATTGTTGAACGAGTGAGTACGGCAGATTTTACTGATTCTTGGTTAGCTCGCCCAATGGAGACCTTCTTGTCCGGCAGCCCCATCAGTTGGCATCTCATCTTTCGACAAGCCACGTTAGGTACAGATTTGAGTTTAACCGAGGTGTTTACATTGGAACTTGGTTTGAGTGTTAATTGCTGCTCAGTGGGGGATTTTTCAGAAGGCGTACGGGCGTTACTTATTGATAAAGATAGGCAGCCTAACTGGCGTTACCAAAGTGTTACAGATGTTCCACAGGCCTTGATTGATAAAATGTTCGCATCACCATGGGAAGAGAATGATCATCCATTAAAGGTGTTTTAAATCAAACTTTTAAGATAGGAAGTGTGAGATGGCAAGTGTTGCATTTATTGGGTTAGGGCATATGGGGGCGCCCATGGCCGCCAATTTGGTTAAGGCAGGATTAACAGTGCGAGTGTTCGATCTCGTGCCTCAAGCGATGAGGTCGCTGACTGATCTTGGGGCCTTGTCATCGAGCAGTGCATGTGATGCTGTAGCAGGTGTTGATGTGGTGATCACTATGTTGCCAGCAGGTGAGCATGTGCGTGCACTTTATCTTGGAGATGATGAAAACAAAGGCTTGATTGAGGTGGTGGCTGAAGGAACCTTACTGATAGACTGCTCTACCATTGATGCCACAAGTGCTCAGTTAGTGGCAAAGGTTGCGACTGAAAAAGGGCTAGAATGTGTCGATGCTCCCGTATCTGGAGGAACAGCTGGTGCAGAGGCTGGCACGCTGACGTTTATTTGTGGGGGGACAAACAGTGCTTTTGAACAAGCAAAAGAAGTGCTAGGGCACATGGGGGCCAATATTTTTCATGCTGGTGCTGCTGGTGCAGGTCAGATAGCTAAAATATGCAATAATATGCTGCTGTCAGTGTTAATGCTTGGCACGAGTGAGTCTTTGCAAATGGGGATTGCTCATGGCTTGGATCCTAACGTACTATCTGAAATCATGAAAGTAAGCAGTGGCGGCAATTGGGCATTAGAGAAATACAATCCTTGCCCCAATGTCATGCCAATGGCACCGTCATCCAATGATTATCAAGGTGGATTTATGGTGGATTTAATGGTGAAAGATCTCGGTTTATCTCAAGAGGCGGCATTGCGGTCAAATTCCAGTACGCCAATGGGATCATTAGCGCGCAGTTTATATGTGAATCATGCAAAGCAAGGTCATGGATCACGAGATTTCTCCAGTATTTTTGAACAGTTTACTAATTTTCAACAGATTAAAAACAAAGGGTAATTCGATGGATTTAAAAGATAAGGTTGTCGTCATCACTGGTGGGGCAGGCGGACTTGGTTTAGCGATGGCGCTGGACTTAGCTGAAGCGGGTGCTAAGTTGGCGCTTATCGATGTGGATCAAGAAAAACTTGAACGTGCTTGTGCCGATCTCGGTGATAGAGCTGAAGTTCAGGGGTATGCGTTTGACATTACCGATGAAGAAGATGTGGTGGCCGGTTTTGGTTTTATTATGGAAGATTTTGGTAAAATTAATGTGTTGATTAACAATGCGGGTATCTTGTTCGATGGCATGTTGGTTAAGGCCAAAGAGGGGAAGGTAACGGACCGTATGTCATTTGAGCAGTTTCAAGCCGTGATTAACGTCAACCTTACCGGTACTTTTCTTTGTGGTCGTGAAGCAGCAGCTGCCATGATCGAATCTAAGCAAGAAGGAGTGATCATTAATATTTCTAGCTTAGCGAAAGCAGGTAATGTTGGTCAGACTAATTATTCAGCGTCTAAAGCGGGGGTTGCTGCCATGGCGGTTGGTTGGGCAAAAGAGCTCGCTCGTTACAATATCCGCAGTGCCGCCGTTGCGCCGGGGATCATTGAAACTGATATGACGGCTGCCATGAAGCCAGAAATGCTTGAACGTTTAGAAAAAATGGTGCCAGTTGGACGACTAGGTCAACCCAATGAAATCTCATCAACGGTTAAATTTATCATTGAAAATGACTATGTCAATGGCCGTGTATTTGAAGTCGATGGGGGGATCCGCATTTAACAAGTAGATTAAATAAATACAGGCTATCGATAAAAACGAGCTTAGGCTCGTTTTTTTGATCTGAAAGTCATGTAATATTATCCGTTGAATTGAATGGCTATGTATTATTATGAAACCTAGAATAATATGATTTGGTTAGATAAAATGAATAAATACTTACTGCTATTGGTGGGGGTTTTAGGTGTCATTATTATTTATGTAGGCTTCTTTTTTCTGTTGTTTAGTGGACTGAATACCTCTGTGATCCCTTGGTATGCTTTATTGGCTCCTTGGGTGTGCATTTTTTTTGGTTTGCCTACACATAGGCAAGTATCTGTTATTGACTGGTTTAAACGGCGGTCTTTTCGGAGGAAATAGGGTAATATAAAAAGGAAGAAACGTAAGGTGAGCGTGATGAAACCCCCTTTATTGATGCTATATCTCATATGTGTCGTAATACTATCACTATTGACAGCTTGTGAGCCTGCAGCACCTCAACAAGAAATTGACCAGACAAGTGGTCGTCAGATAGCGGTTTATGGTAGCTGGCGCTCTCCTATCACCGCTCAAGATGTCGTGATGCCTGCAGATAAATTTGGCGAGCTACAAAGTGTCAATGGTGGACTCTATTTTATTCAGTCTCAAGCTGAACTCGGTGGGAAAGTGGGTATTAAGCGCCTTGATAGTGACCATAATATTGTTGATGTGGTGAAGGCTGATTTTGATGTTAAATCGACTGTTAATGGATACGGAGGCTCACCTTTTCTTGGTATTGGTTCTAGTTTGTTTGTTTCTAAAGCCGATGATCAACTTCTGTATAGAATAGCCCCAAATCAGGCACCTGTTCCTCTGACCAGTGCAGGGACTCGTCACGCTGACTGTGTCACTTATTCTAAAGGTTCGCGTATTATTTGCATCAGAGAAGATCACCGTGGTGAGGGTGAGCCTGTTTCTAGTTTAGTCGCGCTGAATTTAAATTTTGCCAATGGTGGGGAAGTGCTAACCTCCGGTCGTGATTTTTATTCCTCACCGCGTGTGTCTCCCGATAATTCACAATTGGCTTGGATTAGCTGGCAACATCCTAATATGCCGTGGGATAACACTGAACTGTGGATAGGCACACTTGATCCCAAGGGAGGTATTTTGCAGCCTAAACGCTTAATTCCTGAGCTGCAGGGCGCCATAACACAGCCTTTATTCAGTCCCAGTGGGCAACTTTATTTTGTCGCTGATTTTAATAACTGGTGGAATATATATCGCCTCAGCGACAATGGTAAAATAGAGCATGTATTAGATATCGATGCTGAGTTTGCTGTGCCGGACTGGAAGCTTGGAAATCATAATTACGCCTTCGAATCAGACAATACTATTATTGCCAGTTATCAACGAAATGGTGATGTTTCTTTGATCCGAATTTATGTCGATACTGGTGCGGTTGAATCTATTGCCGTCGATTTTGGTGAAATATCTCAATTAATAGCAGGCGATAATGGGATCTATTTTATCGGTGATAAGATCACTCCTGAGAAGGGGATATATAAAATTAATGGCAGAGGCACAGAGCTTGTTTACGCCCCAGAATTACCGGTTTTTAATCCCAACTTCATCTCTCAGCCAAAGAGCATCATTTTTGATTCAGGTAATAAAGAACCAGTATATGGGTATTTTTATGGCCCTAAAAATCCGGCTTTTATTGCCCCCACTGGCACTCGCCCGCCATTATTGGTTATGTTGCACAGAGGGCCAACATCTAAGGCAAGCTTGGCGTTTAGACGTGATATTCAGTATTGGACCAGCCGAGGCTTTGCGGTGATGGATCTTAATTACCGTGGTAGCTCAGGATTCGGTCGAGAGTATCGGCGTAGTATTTATGGGCGCTGGGGACAAGCTGATGTAGAAGATGCGGTTCGATCTGCAGGCTATCTGGTGAATAAAGGTTGGGTAGATGGCACTAAGTTGGCGATGAGGGGACGTAATGCCGGTGGGCTTACGGTATTGTCTGTCTTGGCTTTTTATAACACTTTTAAAGCGGGTGTGAGTTACTCAGGTATTAGTGATATCGATGTACTTAATGAAGATCTGAATAAATTTGAATCACATTATGTTGAGCTGTTGATGGGCAAAAATGAGAATGAATTAATCAAACGTTCGCCTATGTATAATTTATCAGGGCTCACAGAGCCGTTATTATTGATCCAAGGAAGTGACGAGCCACATAAAGAGAATAAACAATCGAAACGTATTTTTACGGCACTTAAAAATAAAGGGGTGCCGATTGCTTACTTATCTTTTGATGGGGAAAACTATCGGCTAAGAGATCCGAAAAATAAAGCGACGGCAATGGAAGCTGAACTCTCTTTTTACGGCACTATTTTCGGGTTTACTCCGGCAGATGATATCCCTAAACTGAAATTGATTAATGCTCAACATTTTAAAAAGCAGTAACTGAGCAGTTTACTCGGTATGGTTATTTTATTAAGGCTATCTTTTAATGGTACTTTTTAAGATAGTCCATTTAAAATCGCACAGTCTGGTTGATGCCCTCCCTGACAGCTTTTTACTAATTCAGCCAGTTGAGTTTCTAATATCTGTAGTTTGATCACTTTATCGCTGACCTGTTTCAGGTGTTCTTTTGCTAATGCTTTAACATCTTCAGCATCCCGATGTTGGTTCAGCTTAAGGTTTAGTAGTGAGCGACAATCAAGCAGTGAAAAGCCCAGATCACGGCAGTGATGAATAAACGTCAATGATGAGACTTGTGGTGTGTCGTATTCTCGGTAACCATTATCCCCACGTACAGCACTAACCAGACCGATATCATGATAACACAATGAACTGTGCAAGTTGTGTCGCTAAAATAGAAGCGGCTTTTGCGACAGAACCTAATCAACGCAATGATGTTGTAGCCAGAGTTAATTTAGCAGATAAGCAGGTACAGGTAGAAGGCAACATTTCAATTGATTTAGCCGTTGCAACGCTTGCCAGTGTAGGCTTTGCAAGTGAACATATTTTGGACGCGAAACGAGCTGCACAAACAAAAGTTGCAGATGAGAGCAAAGAATACCGGACTCGTATCATGCAATCTGTACAGGGTTTGGGTTTAGGTATTCCTATGATGATCTGGGGATTGTTAGGGGGGGAAATGGCGGTCAACAGTCCTGAGCAGCAACTTGGCTGGGGAGTGGTTGGGGCGACGACACTGTTACTACTGGTGACCGCTGGTGGGCATTTTTATCAAGGAATGTGGCGAGCATTAAGGGTGGGCAGTGCCAATATGGATACCTTAATTGTACTGGGTACGACCTCAGCTTGGCTCTATTCTATGCTGGTGGTTATTATGCCAGAGGCTTTTCCTGCTGAAGCGCGTCATGTCTATTTTGAGGCAAGCGTGATGATTTTAGGGTTAATCAATTTAGGTCATGCATTGGAGCTTAGGGCGAAAGGAAAAACCAGTGAAGCGGTGCAAAGGTTATTGGGATTACAGTCGAGTACAGCGACGAAGATCACAGGATATGGGGATCGAGAGGTTGAAATCGCTGAGATAACGTTAGGTGACAGATATATTGCTTACTTCTTTTGTCGAGAGCGAGGGGGCAAATACTGGTTTGACACTTGAGATGTTACTGATAAGGGCGGCGAGTTTAGAGCTTCATTCTGAACATCCATTGGCCAATGCAGTATTGGAAGAGGCAAAAATACGAGGATTGACACTGCTTGAGGCAAAGATGTTCACTAACGTGCTGGGAAGAGGAATACATGGAATGATTCAAGGCACTTCAATGGCGGTGGGGAACCTAGACTTGATGGAGAGTCTGAATGTTTTAGGTTTAGATGAGTTAAAAGCCGAAATTAACCAGTTTGCTGAGCAAGCAAAAACCCCTGTGTATGTTGCTCAAGGTGGTCAGTTAAGCATGATTGTCGCGATAAGCGATCCTATCAAAACAGATGCCAAGGCGGGGATGTCAGCGTTAGTTAAATTGGGTAAGCGCGTTATATTGCTCAGTGGGGACAATCGTAAAACAGCCAATGCGGTGGCAAAGCAGCTTGGTATTGATGAGGTTATTGCAGGCGTATTGCCTGAGCAGAAGCAAACCTTTATTACAGCTCTTAAGGCTGAAGGTGAAATCGTGGCGATGGGCCGTTGCTAAATAAATCTTGTCTGATAAGGAGGACTAGGTTAGTTGATAATTTAGGCCTGTTCCTCTATAATTTTGCGCTTGATTTCGCCTAATCTAGCGTGGGCTATTCATACTCGTGTCATCGGCTTGTTTTATACTCAAGTCTGACTAAGGTTCGGCCTTTGAAATAGCCGCGCATCGCATAACTAAATTCGGAATTTTATACTTGATCACTACAGCTAATATCACCATGCAGTTTGGCGCTAAGCCACTGTTTGAAAACATCTCAGTTAAATTTGGCGGTGGTAACCGTTACGGTCTTATCGGCGCCAACGGCTGTGGTAAGTCAACGTTTATGAAGATCCTTGCCGGCGATCTAGATCCTAGTGGAGGTAACGTTTCTCTTGATGTGAATGAGCGTTTGGGTAAATTGAGCCAGAATCAGTTTGGCTACGAAGAATTTAACGTCGTCGATACTGTGATCATGGGCCATGCAGAACTGTGGAAAGTGAAACAGGAACGTGACCGCATTTACTCTCTACCTGAGATGACAGAAGAAGACGGTATTGCCGTCGCTAACCTTGAGATGGAATTTGCCGAAATGGACGGTTATACCGCCGAATCTCGTGCAGGTGAGCTGTTAATGGGTGTTGGTATTGCGGTTGAGCAACATTTTGGCCTAATGGGCGAAATAGCACCGGGTTTCAAATTGCGTGTTTTGTTGGCTCAGGCGTTGTTTTCTGATCCCGATGTGTTGCTACTCGATGAGCCGACCAACAACTTGGATATTGACACCATTCGTTGGTTACAAGAGATGCTCAATCAACGTAACAGCACCATGATCATCATTTCTCATGATAGATATTTCCTTAACTCAGTGTGTACGCATATGGCTGACTTGGATTACGGTGAGTTACGCGTATTCCCAGGTAACTATGACGAATACATGATGGCTTCATCTCAAGCTCGCGAGCGTTTGATGTCGGACAATGCGAAGAAGAAAGCCCAAATCGCTGAGCTTCAGGGTTTCGTGGCCCGCTTCTCTGCTAACGCATCTAAAGCAAAACAAGCAACGTCACGTGCCAAGTTAATCGATAAGATTAAACTTGATGATATTAAAGCCTCAAGCCGTGTGAACCCGTTTATTCGCTTCGAGCAAGAAAAGAAATTGTTCCGTAATGCGCTTGTTGTTGAAGAATTGACTAAAGGTTTTGATGATACCCCATTATTTAGCAACTTAAATATCATGGCTGAAGTGGGTGAGCGTATTGCTATTCTTGGTCAAAACGGTGTTGGTAAAACCACGTTATTGCGCACGTTAGTTCACGATATTCCGCAAGATAGTGGCACGATCCAATGGTCTGAAAACTCGGCGATTGGGTATTATGCTCAGGATCATGAGTCAGATTTTGAAAATGACATGAACTTGTTCGAGTGGATGAGTCAATGGCGTAAGCCAGAAGATGATGATCAAACAGTGCGTGGTTATTTAGGCCGTATGCTATTTGGCTCAGATGACATCAAAAAGTCGGTTAAAGTATTATCTGGTGGTGAGAAAGGTCGCATGCTTTTCGGTAAGCTGATTATGCAAAAACCGAACATTTTGTTGCTTGATGAGCCGACCAACCACATGGATATGGAGTCTATCGAGTCATTGAATAATGCCCTTGAAATGTATGAAGGTACGTTACTGTTTGTCAGTCATGACCGGGCATTTGTGTCGTCATTGGCTACGCGTATCATAGAGATAAGCACCGATGGCATTAATGATTTCAAAGGAACCTATGATGAGTTTCTTGCCAGTAAAGGCGTAGAAGCTTAATCATTCTAATACGCTTATTGGTATGATTAAGTGTGATATTCATTGCTGTTGACTGAAAAAGGTGTACCCAATGGTACACCTTTTTTAATGATACTATCAATTCATGATAACTATCAATCAAGTTAAGCTTTGTCGCTAAATGCTGCTAAATGCTGCTAAATGCTGCTAAATGCTGCTAAATGTCGTTATTTCCTTCTATCTAGCCAAAGCGTGTTTGTAGGTATTCAAACACTGCACGAACCCCAAAAGCCTCGCCACCGATTGGACGCCCTGGCAGTTTACGATTGTTCCATGCCATGACATCGAAATGAGCCCAGCTTATGCCGTCATCGACAAAAGCTTCCAAGTAGAGTGCAGCCGTTATCGCACCACCGAAAGGCACTTTGCCACAGTTAGCCAGATCTGCGATATCACTGCCAGTGAGTTCCATATAAGGTTTATGCAGTGGCATACGCCAAATCGGATCTTCAACCTTGAGTCCAGAGACTGTCATCTCTGCGGCCACTTGGTCATCGTTACTGAAAAAGCCGGGTAGCTCAGTGCCTAAAGCAATACGCATGGCCCCTGTGAGGGTGGCAAAATCGATGACCAATTCAGGTCGGTCATTGTTTGCTTCAGCAAGGGCATCACACAGTACTAAACGGCCTTCAGCATCGGTATTGTCGATTTCAACTGTGATCCCTTTGCGGGTTTTAATCACATCTCCTGGACGAAATGCATTGGCAGAGACGGCATTTTCTACCGCAGGGACCAGTACCCGCAAACAGATCGGTAAATTGGTTGCCATGATCTGATGAGCGAGACCGATAACATGAGCAGCTCCCCCCATGTCTTTTTTCATGAAGCGCATTCCAGCGCCAGGTTTTAAATCTAGGCCGCCGGAATCAAAACAGACGCCTTTACCGACTAAGGTGACTTTAGGTGCAGACTTATCGCCCCAAGTGAGATCAATGAGCCGTGGCACGTTTTCACTGGCTCGACCGACCATGTGGATTGTGGGGTAGTTTTTTTCGAGTAGTTCATCACCGACAATTTGGGTCACGTTAGCCCCAAATTCTGCAGCGAGTGCTTGCATCGTTTGCGCTAAGTGCTGTGGCATCATGTCGGCAGCGGGGGTGTTAACGAGATCACGCACCAGAGTGATTGAACGAACCATTTTACTTGCTTGCTCAACAATCTCTTGATTATCAATAACAAGAGTAGGGTATGCATGGTCATTTTTTTTGTAGCGATCAAACTTGTAAGCCCCCAGCCCCCAACTAAAGGCCGCGACTTTGATCTGTTCATCAGTGGCCTTTATGGCATAGAGTCCTTTAGGGAGCTGGTTGACAAGATCGCCACACAGCCAGTATGACTCAGGATCGCTGCTGACAAAAATGACTTGATCCAGTTCCCCATTAGCATTTGGGATAAGGCTTAGGCCTTTACCGTTATAGCCAGTTGTGGCTAACCAGTTTTTTGTTTGTGATGTTTGATCCGCTAACCATGTATCGAAAGCATCGGTGTGGAGAATAGAAAGTGGGGTGCCTGAAGCACCAAAAATCAGTAATTCGCTCATATGGGGCTTAATCTCGCTGTTAGTGGTTGTAATGAGAGAGGGAAAAATACCCAACCCAAGGGCATGTTATTAGGGTAACAAGGTTTGCAGCAAGGGGAAAGTAGCAAAAAGTAGGGCCAAAAAATGTCTACGTGAAGAAGGGGGGACTTTTACTCTTTATTTTTTGATAAATTGGCTATTTTCTTTTTTTTCTTTTCACTCATATTATTAAATGAGCTGGGAAGTACATCGACACCGACTATTTTTCCTAGTTTAACAACAAGCGGGATAGTAAGCGGTGCAAAAGGAAGTACAACGAACATACTCAGGCCGAGGCCTTTTAATAGATCACCGAACTGTTTATTGGCTTCACGTAATTCTTCATGGCTTGCTTGTTTTTTTGTGTAACGCTTGTAAGTGACCAACATATCTTTGGTCTCTTGTTTTTCTTGAGCTAACGCTTCCTTTAAGAGAAGTAGATCACGTTTTAAACGTAACCATAGACGACGCTTACTGATGCGGAAGACGCGAATGGGAGCTTTGTGAATATAAATGTATACTTTCATACCATGGATTGTCTCATAGGCAGTTTCATTGGCATAGATATGCTTTACTTTTTCAGCTGTCTTTTTAAGCTGTTGTTCAGTGATGCTATTTTTTATGTTTTATTATGTATTTATTTGGTGTTAACACGTTGTTTAGTTGTTATTGTGTGCAGTGTGAGCTATCAGAGCTAAAGATAATGAGAGAATATGATGGTAGAAAATGTATTGGCTGAATATTATCCAGAAATGTTGGAAGTATGGGAAAACTCAGTTAGAGCGACCCATGACTTTCTTAGTGACGAAGATATTGATTTTTTTAAGCCTATTATTATAGAACAAGCCTTCCCCGCCGTGATCATGAGATGCGTTAAAGATAACACTGGTGCTATTTTAGGGTTTATTGGTGTGCATGACACTAAGGTGGAGATGTTATTTCTTCTTGCTCAAGCAAGAAGAAAAGGCATTGGTACATTGTTACTTAACGACGCCATTGATACGTTAGGCGCTGTGAGTGTTGATGTTAACGAACAAAACCCACAGGCCGTTAGCTTTTACCAATCAATGGGGTTTGAATGTGTGTCTCGATCGCCGGTCGATGACATGGGGAAACCCTTTCCTATTTTGCATATGAGATTAGGTTAACCTGTTCTTAAGCTCAGTATTGCAGCTAATTCAATCGGCTCAGGGTAACGACAAAATTCGGTGTCTTGTTTGTCTATGGCATAGATAGACATTCTGTCGGCAAGTTCATTACCCTCAATGCCAACGTGTGCAGATACATGAGAGATCGTGAGTTCAGCTTTAATTTCTTCATACAAGGCATGTGATGCTTGAATAATATCTAAGTTTTTAATATCACCGGCTGTTTTTCGCTTCCACCCTTTTTGCTTCCAACTATAAGCCCACAGGGTGATGCAATTGATTGAATATTGTGAGTCACTGAGAATATGCACAGTTTGCTGGGCAGCTAAGGCTTGCTTAGCGATTAATAATGCTTGGTGCAGGGCATTTAATTCGGCTGAATTATTGGTACCATCACTATTGTAAAGACCGTACCAGAGCTCCGTTAGTTTGCCTTTCTTGTAAATGGCGACACCGGATCCTGCTTTACCAGGATTTGGCTCACAGCCGCCATCAGTGTATATTTCCACGTCGTAGCTAGCAGCAACATAGCTATCAGTAACCCCGTTATCAGCAACAGGGCCTTTAGCAACTGTTCTGATGTTAGTTGACCGAGTGTTAGCTGTGCTGGTGGGTTTGTTCGCCGATGAAGTGGCATTGATGCCTTTGGTGAAAGCCGCTTTGGCTTCAGCTTGCGTCTTAAATGATTTGTACTTTGCTTTGGGGTATTTATCAACCTGCTGCTTGGCTTCATCCCAAGTGGTATAAATACCGGGTTTTCTTCCCGCCCAAACGACATAATATTTACTCGCCATGATATTTGTTACTCACTACTTTTTTGTCAATGATCTATAGTCACTCAATGATGGCCATTGCACAAATAGTTTGTCGTTTATTACTGTGATTTAGCTCCGAGTCGTTAACCATAAAGGGACACATTGATATGAACTATTATATGCTACACAATATCGATCATTTTAACAGTGAAGATAACATAGAGGTCTATGGCGATGCTGTCCAAGAATTGAAGCACATTAAAGCCCTTACCGAAAAGTTGTAGCTCATGTCTATGTTAGGTCAGTCGTTAATCACGATGAATTATCCCAGAAGCAGGTTTCTTTTGGTTTAGTTCATTGGCGTTGTGGAGTTAGGTTCGCCGAGTCTTGAATCGACATGGCGACTTTTTCAATGCCATGAGAGGGCACCCATCGTTTATATTCAACAAAACCATGTTTCTTGTACAAATCGATGGCAGGTATATTGACCACCGCAGTTTCAACCGTTGCGTTTGAAAAATCAATATTTTCTAAAGCATAACGGATTAATTTATTGGCGATGCCTTGCCTAAAATACGATGGTTCAACCGTTAAACTATCAATGTTGAGATGCCCATCTTTTATGACTATTTCTATCACGGCAGCAAGCGTTTCATTGTCACTAAAGCCATAAAATACGCTTGTTGAATGCTCGATATGTGTAGCGCTGCGCTTAAGTGGTGGGAAATCAAGCGTGCCGATCAGTTGAGCTTCAATTTTATACGAATGTTGAAAAACAGTGAAAATTTGATTTGCCACTTCGGCATTGGCATGGTCAAGTTTTTTTATCATAGGAGGTTCAGCCTTAATCTTGATATATATCAACAACATTTTATCAACTTAATCTTTCAATGCAAAGCAGAAATGGCCTGTTTGGGATATGCAAAAGTCTCCTATAAAATACAGTCCTTTCCTTCAGGTTTTTAATTTTTTGCTAAATGAGCAATGACTTAGCAAGGTCGTGTGCCTTAGGTTTAGTGTTCGATATGAAGCGCTTTGTTGTGTTGACATTTATTTTATTGTGCGCATAAAGACTATACTTGCCTGGCAGGAAAGGTGTCATAACCCCATTTCGTTCTAAGATATATTGGAAGACTACATCATAATTTCCGACGAAAAAATTAAGGCGGAATATAAAAGTGAGTTAAACGCATTGGAGACCTTTCTGATGAACAGATAACACAGTTCGGGGGGACTACTTCACAGTTGGAAGAAATAATTATAGAAGTCGAAAATGCTAAGAACTCTAACCTTAAGCAAGCTGCGTTGATTGATAACATAAAGCAGCTTAGTGCTAGCACTTATGGTTTAGCTAAAAAAATATCAGCTTTTATACCATAGATACGAGTTATATTTTGACCTAATAGGATGGCTCATGAAAAAGACAATACTTATGTTAATGATTGTATCTTGTGGCGTCAGCGCAAACGTTAAAGTGGAGTTGGATAGGGGGGCTAAGCCTTTGAATGCAAATGGGACTATTGTATCAACTTCACCAGTCAGAGATGCCCCACCACATGGACTGTTTAACCTATTTGTAGGGGGGGAAGTTGAGAGTACGGTACAGAACAGTCAGGTGAGAATCATAGGTAAAAAGACTTATGGGGGCTTTTCAGGTGCAAATGTATGGTATCAAGTCGAATCTGTAAATGACTTAAAGGCCAGTGATGATCGTCCTCTCTGGATATATGGCGGTATTGAGGGGGAGTCTCAGAAAGTAATAATTAATGAAACAAAAGAAACAGTAGAAACAGAAGGTAATCAGAATGGAAATTAATTTAGGTGAATTTATTATTCAGGTATCAGACACTCAGAAGCTTTCTATTTTCTGGGCATTAACTGTTCTTCTTGCATTTAACGTAGCCTATTTTCTCTTTGTTAAGGACAGGGGAGCTAGTGATATATCTAGCTTCCGTATGTGGGCAACTGTGTTCATAGGTAGCCTTCTTGTTATTGGGACATACGCAGATATATTAGCATCTAAACCTTTTGCTTTGAAAGATTGCATATTACTTGCGTTTGTTGGTGCGCATGGCTGGATGGCCGAAAACATGGTTAATCAATTTATGAAGAAAGCTCCCAAAATATAAAGCTGTAAGATGGTTGAGCCTGTGGCCTAAATACTTGCTAGTTCAGGCCACTCTTCGATCGGATTTAACCCCCTCCGCCACATGAAGCGCAACACTTTATACCTTATCCAGCATTCAAATGGTGCATAAATATGTCATAGGGTTTTTGCGACCATTTCATAGGTTGGTCCACATTACCCCTGTAGGCGTCGGTTCATAATACATGCAATCAGATGTCACATTACTATTGTGTATACGACATTAGTGGTGGGTGATAGCTCTTCACTCAATCATTTTTCAGATCAGCCAAAGCAGAGATAAATGTCGTAAAACAGCTCGTATTTAACATTATGGTTATTGTGTGCACACTTTTTGTAGTAGCAGTATAGTAATGCACTATTTCAACATTTTAATAAAAAAGTGTCACAACGTCTTGACGACGTCTAATCTTTACAAGGGTGGCAGTTAGATCTCAGCAATACCGATAAGCAAGTAAACTTTAGCTTTATTATTGTTGAGATTTAGCTCAACACTCTAACCCTAGTTTGCATCTGAATGGCGCTTTCAACACTTAATCGGGCAGTTAAAAGACCATAAAATGATACAAAGATAGCCAAAATAACCTCCATGGTGCTTCATGCAGCCATGTTAAAGCCAATTCAAAAGGTTTGAAATATGTATGAGCAAATAGAAAAACCTAAAGAGAATAAAAGTAGAGCGGTTGCTAATTCAGTTGCTCAGAAGAAAAGTAACGGTAAGCAAGGTGTTGGGTTTGTGGATAATCGACAGAAAGTTTCTGGGGTCAACCTTTTTTCAAAATCGAGCATCCAATTGATGGCTCAAGGAAACCAGCAAGCTCGTATTCAAGAGAGACGTATAGAGTTGGGACAAATACGCATGCCCAATATGGTCGATACCCCGAATCAAGTGGATTTAGATACGGCTGGTAACGAGATTGACATAATACAGAGTCAGATAGAAGGTGCCGTCAATGCTAATGTACTAAAACCACAAAGCCACGGTGGTAATATGAATGAGCTTAAGGAAAGGTTTCATAATGATCAGGTGTGGCGTACATACAGAAATGGAGTTGATGCGGGACATTTACAGAGGACTAGAGAATTAAAAGCGTCTAGAACAACAGCACGAGCGTTAGATAAAACTAAAATTAAATTGCGGGGCGAAAGAAAGGTGATAAGCGATGATATTATACAATTATAATTAAAATACATGTTTTTTGTGGGGTGATAAATAAAGTCTGATATAAATAAGAATAAAAGTAAAACGACAAAATTGTGTGTGAAACGGTAAGGAAAAAGCCCATAACAAAACCTAAAAAATCATTAAAACGTCTTTTAGCTCAATTGATAAAGTTACCGATGTCTTATTAGGAGTTATTGGTGTCGTTATCATCAAGTCTGCTTTGATGAAGCAATAAAAAATAACAGATGACCTTGCTCACCTGTTATTTTTTGGTACCAGCCGCCTAAGTCTGAAAGCAAATCACCAACTTTAGGTATGTTCGCCTTTGGGACTCAATTATCTCGCCGACACTAGGGGCGTTATGTATAAAATACATTAGTCATAACTTGTTGAAAATTAAAGGCTGTCATGTTCGTGTCAGCTTTATGACGTTACAATGATTGTTTGTGGTAGCTAGTATTTATCGAAACAGCAGAAAGGATTAAATGATGATCGTTAGGAAGTTAAGATTGCAACGCGGTTGGTCGCAAGAGCATTTGTCTCAACTCAGTGGTTTAAGTGTAAGAACAATCCAAAGAATTGAGCGTGGATAAAATGCGGGCCTTGAGTCTTTGAAATTTTTAGCTGCTGTATTTGAAATCCAAGTAGCTGACCTTCAAATGGAGCCACAAATGAACGATGAAATAAAAGTTACCACTGATGAAAAAATAGTATTAGAACAAGTTAGAGAAATAAAGAGTTTTTATTCTAATGTGATCTCTTATGTGTCCGTAATGGCACTACTCTTTGTCATTAATTTGATAACAAATCCTAGTTATATATGGGCATGGTGGCCAGCAATGGGTTGGGGTGTTGGTATTGTATGTCATGGATTAAGTGCCTTTGAAATACTAAACTTTTTTGGCCCTGATTGGGAAAAAAAGCAGGTAGAAAAACGTTTGGGTAGAAAATTATAATTTGTTATCCGATAAGTTAGTCAATTGTTTGTCCACAAACGAGGTCAGCAATGACTAAAGCTAAATCGAAGCAATGATGCTTTGGCTTTGATAAGGGGGGATATACAGCTGCGAGTTTCGGTTTCAAGGCGAAGTTTCACGCAGTGAGACTCTCTGAGGGAGAGACATTGATGTCGAACTGGCATTGTAACAGGGAATGTTATTTGAAACCGTAAAGTGTCCATGCCATATTTTATTCCGTATAAGATATGGCATTTCCTCCATCCTTGGGGTTAGATGGCTTTACAGCGTCTCGCCAGAAGTATCTAGACATTAAGCCAGCTTCAAGCAATAAAGCCCAATGAACCCAACCCGCAAGAGACTCGAAACTTGTGTTTCGGCAAGGTGTTAAAGCACTGTTGAGCGAAGCTTGCCATCGAGTAAACATGTCGTGAGTATTTCACCTGTCTGAACTTCTTTTGAGCTTAATAACACCTTGCCAGATTCGTTTTGGGTGATGCTGTAACCCCGACTTAAGGTGGCCAAAGGGCTGACAGTTTGCAGTTGATGGGCACTGTTTTTAAGGCTCATTTTGGCATCATGTAGCTTGCCTTTCATGGTTTCATTTAAACGTGTTGTCAGGTAGTCGAGTCGTGTTGATTCAAGTGTTAATCGGTGCTCCGGTGATTGCTGGTTGAGTCTGTGGCTTAAGTTCTGCTGCTTTGATGCCAGTTGGTGTAATCTTGTGCTAAGGGCGGCATTAAGGCGTAATTGCATTTCATCGAAGCGTTGTTCAAATTGCTCTAGCCTGCGTTTAGGATCTTGTCGGTGTAAGCGGTGTTCTAATGTGTTGGCTTTTTGAGTTATTTTTAGTTGATAATGCTGCCAACTTTGCTTGAGTCGAGCCAGGTTTACCATCAGTTTGTTGGCTTTATCATCGGCATCTTTGGATAGCAGTTCGGCGCCAGCTGATGGAGTCGGGGCTCTGACATCGGCGACATAATCACTGATACTGGTGTCCACTTCATGGCCAACGGCAGAAACAAGGGGGATAGCGCTGTTGTAAATGGTGTGCGCGAGTTCTTCACTGTTAAAGCACCACAGGTCTTCCAGCGAGCCACCACCACGGGTGAGTAACAATACATCGACCTCTTGTCTGGTATTGGCCAGTGTGATGGCGCGGCAAATAAGCTTGACTGCACTCTCGCCCTGTACTTGAGTGGGATAGACCACCACCTCAATAGAGGGATCGCGTCTGGCTAAAACATGAAGTACATCTCTAAGGGCAGCGCCTGTAGCTGACGTGATAACACCAATTTTATTAATATTGCTAGGAAGCGGACGTTTGGTGTTGGTAGCAAAGAGCCCCTCAGCTGCGAGTTTGATTTTCAATGCTTCATATTGCTGCGCTAGCATGCCGTCACCTGCAGGTAACATAGACTCAATAATAAGTTGGTAGTCACCTCTAGGTTCGTAGACACTGATCGAACCTTTCACCAGTACCTGTTGGCCATTAATGGGTTTAAAGGTAACAGAGCGGTTTTTGCCTTTAAACATCGCGCAGCGAATTTGAGCGAAATGGTCTTTGAGGGTTAAATACCAGTGCCCTGAGCTAGGAGCGGAAAAATTTGATATTTCAGCATTAAGCCACACTTTACCTAGCTCGCCTTCGAGTAACTGACGGACTTCGCCATTGAGACGTGAGACGGTATAAACATTATTTTTTGGCATTTGCATCGATTTTTCACGCTTCATGGCTCTTTTTTTCCTATTTTCCATTTACCGAGCAAGATATGCAAGGTATAATCTCGCCGCAATATTTTCACCTTTATTATCTAATCTCTTGGGGAGATGTTGCATGTTAAGATTAAAAAAAGAAGCGTTAACTTTTGATGACGTATTGCTGGTTCCAGCGCACTCTACCGTTCTCCCTAATACTGCGGTGCTTAAGACCCGTCTGACGAATACAATAGAACTGAATACTCCCATAGTGTCTGCTGCTATGGATACTGTAACTGAAGCTCGCTTAGCTATTGCGATAGCGCAAGAAGGGGGGCTTGGCTTCATTCATAAGAATATGACGATTGAGCAACAAGCCCAAGAAGTTCGTAAGGTTAAAATTTACGAAGCGGGTATTGTGCAACAGCCTGTCACGGTAACGCCTGCGACCACCCTTGATGAACTTAAAGTGTTGACCGAGAAAAATGGTTTTGCCGGCTATCCCGTTGTTAATGATGCTCATGAACTGGTGGGGATTATTACCGGCCGCGACGTGCGCTTCATCACCGATTGGAGTCGTACTGTTGATAAAGTTATGACACCAAAAGATCGTCTCGTCACCGTCCTTGAAGGCACTAAGTTAGATGAAGTACAAACACTGATGCATTCTCATCGTGTTGAAAAGGTGCTAGTGGTTGATGTTAACTTTAAGCTAAAGGGCCTCATCACAGTCAAAGATTTCCAAAAGGCTGAACGTAAACCTAATGCGTGTAAAGACGAGTTAGGTCGTCTTCGCGTTGGTGCTGCAGTAGGTGCAGGGCCTGGTAACGAAGCGCGTGTTGATGCGCTCGTGGCGGCTGGTGTTGATATTTTGCTCATTGACTCTTCACACGGTCATTCAGAGGGAGTATTACAACGTATTCGTGACACTCGTGCTAAATATCCAGATCTGCAGATTGTGGGTGGTAACGTAGCTACGGCTGAAGGTGCCCTTGCTTTGGTTGATGCAGGTGTTAATGCTGTCAAAGTGGGTATTGGTCCTGGTTCTATCTGTACCACTCGTATTGTTACTGGTGTAGGTGTGCCGCAGATCACGGCTGTTTCAGATGCGGCAGCAGCGGTTAAACACCTCAATATTCCTGTTATTGCCGATGGTGGCATTCGTTTTTCTGGTGATTTAGCGAAAGCATTAGCTGCAGGTGCATCATGCATCATGGCAGGATCTATGTTTGCTGGCACTGATGAAGCCCCCGGTGAAACCGAACTTCATAATGGCCGCGCTTATAAATCATACCGTGGTATGGGGTCACTGGGTGCGATGACGCAAACTCAAGGTTCTTCTGATCGTTATTTTCAAAGTGATAACGCGGCTGATAAGCTTGTGCCAGAAGGGATTGAAGGCCGTGTTGCTTACAAAGGTAAGCTCAAAGAAATCATCCATCAGCACATGGGCGGTTTACGTTCATGCATGGGCCTCACCGGGTGTGCGACCATTAAAGAGCTGAATGAAAAAGCGGAATTTGTCAAAATTACCTCCGCTGGTATGGGGGAATCTCATGTTCATGATGTGACCATGAGTAAAGAAGCGCCAAACTACAGTTTTGGTTCATAATTTGATGGATAAAAAATGATTAAAAGGAGCGGAGTTTTCCGCTCCTTTGTTAATCCATTTTCTGGTCAGTTTTAGTCCTAATATCGATAAAACTGATACGAGTATTTAGATAAAATAAAGGTTTCCCCATGAGCAATATTCATGAGCATAAGATCCTGATCTTAGATTTTGGTTCGCAGTACACTCAACTCATCGCCCGCCGTATTCGTGAAATCGGGGTTTATTGTGAGTTATGGGCGTGGGATGTTTCCGAAGCGCAAATTAAAGCGTTCGCGCCTAATGGCATCATCTTAGCTGGCGGTCCTGAAAGTGTGACTGCTGAAGATTCACCTCGTGCGCCAGAGTATGTATTTAACGCTGGGATCCCTGTTCTTGGGATCTGTTACGGTATGCAGACCATGTCTGAGCAGCTCGGTGGCAAGGTTATTCAAGGGGTTGGTGAAGGGGAGTTTGGTTACGCACAGGTTGAAATTCAGAGATCGTCTGAATTATTCAAAAGTATTGAAGATGCGATCAGTGATTCAGGTAAACCTCTGCTAGATGTATGGATGAGCCACGGTGATAAAGTCTCAGCAATACCTGAGGGATTCGTGACTCTTGCGAGCACTGAAACATGCCCATTCGCTGCGATGGCCAACGAAGATAAAAAATTCTATGGAGTGCAGTTTCATCCAGAAGTGACCCACACTCGCCAAGGTAAGCGTATGCTTGAGCATTTCACGTTGGATATCTGTCAGTGTGAAGCGAACTGGAAACCTGCATCGATCATTGAAGATGCCATTGAAAAGTTAAAACTGCAGATTGGTGACGATGAAGTTATCTTAGGCTTATCAGGCGGGGTCGACTCTTCTGTCGTTGCCATGTTGCTTCATCGTGCTATTGGCGACAAATTAACCTGTGTGTTTGTTGATAATGGCTTACTTCGTTTGAATGAAGCTGAGCAAGTCATGGAGATGTTTGGCGATCACTTTGGACTTAAGATTGTCCATGTTGATGCAGAAAACCGTTTTCTTGACGCGATGGAGGGTGAAGCTGATCCTGAAGCTAAACGTAAAATTATCGGTCATGTTTTTGTTGATATTTTCGATGAAGAATCTAAGAAATGTGCTAATGCGAAATGGCTAGCTCAAGGGACTATTTATCCTGATGTTATCGAATCAGCAGGTAGCGCAACGGGTAAAGCCCATGTGATTAAATCACATCACAATGTTGGTGGTCTGCCAGATGATATGGAAATGGGCCTTGTTGAGCCGTTACGTGAATTGTTTAAAGATGAAGTGCGTAAAATTGGCCTAGAGTTAGGGCTGCCTTATAATATGCTTTATCGCCATCCATTCCCAGGACCGGGTTTAGGTGTGCGCGTATTAGGTGAAGTGAAAAAAGAGTATTGCGATCTACTTCGTCTTGCTGATGCTATTTTTATTGAAGAGCTGCACAAAGCAGATCTTTATAATAAAGTCAGCCAAGCATTTACCGTTTTCTTACCGGTACGATCTGTGGGTGTGATGGGTGATGGACGTAAATATGATTGGGTGGTATCGCTACGTGCGGTTGAGACCATTGATTTTATGACTGCACATTGGGCACACCTTCCTTATGAGTTTCTGGGGCGTGTATCGAACCGTATTATTAATGAAATTGATGGGATTTCGCGTGTGGTTTATGACATATCAGGTAAGCCACCTGCAACAATTGAATGGGAATAATCACTTTTAAGTAATTAATCAGTGATGTATTCAGGCTAACGTATTTAATACGTTAGCCTTTTTTGTTTGCCCAGCGAAGCTGGCAAACCCAGCAGGTTGAAAGAAACCTGTATCACCCTGACTAAGGGGAAGATAATCCGAATGGCAAGGGCGTTGCTGGCTAACGGCAGGGTCTGAAGGAAGCCATAGGAAGTGAGGTGTACACAACTAACCGTAACCTGTTTCGGCACTATTGGTGGGTGAGCGTGCAAAATAGCGCGAAGCCCAATACTTAGTCAGACTAATAGTGTGTTTGAGGGTGGAATACCTTATAGGGAGCCAGTGCAGTAACTGGGGAAGCCTGGCATCAGTTCCAGTGATAAGGGCTGGAGGCATTATCCCAAGAGGTGACTCAAGGGAAATGTTGGTGTGAGGTGGCAGATGAATCCGTAGTAGTGAGTAAGGCTCGGCCTGTGAAGCCCAGTAATGGTGTGGAGGATAAAACCAAGCTGACCATCAGCATCAAGTCTGGTGGAGTATTAAGTTGCCAAAAGCGCTTAATATTGCGAAGGGAGAAAGCGTGCTTTAAGTCTGTAATGAGCAGATGTTTTTTTTCAGAGTTACACAAGTCGATTCGCTATCGAAGTCTTTTTGAACTGGTCACCTTAGGAGTAAGGCTCTGGCTTAAGAAACTGTACAAGGGAGTAGTTTTGTCACTGTTTAGTAGATTGCCATTGCGCTAGAACGCTAAGCAACAAAGTGAAATAGACCGACTTTGAGGAAGTCATATCCGTCCCCATACAGCACACATGTGAGGAATATGCGAGTTTATCACAGTTTATACGGGCAACTTCTGAGTAAAGAGAAGCTGTATAAAGGATTTAGAAGAGTGTGGAAAGCCAAAGGCGCGGCCGGCATAGACAGGCAGAGCCTAAGCGACTTCGCCTCAAATCTGAGTGATAACCTCGATCAACTTCTTCATGAACTCAGCACTAAGCAATATCAAGCTCAGCCAGTCAGGCGGGTTGAGATCCCCAAAGAGGATGGCGGCGTGAGATTGCTTGGTATTCCAACTATTAGGGATAGAGTCGTTCAACAACCCCTAAACGATCTACTTAGCCCCATCTTTGAAGAGCAATTTCACCCGTCAAGCTACGGCTATAGGCCAAGGCGAAGTTGTCACGATGCGATCAACAAAGCGACATTGTTTATGCGTCGGTACGAGCTTAAACATGTAGTGGATATGGACTTGTCAAAGTGTTTCGATAAATTAGACCACGGGCTAATCTTATCAAGCATCGAAAAGCAAGTTAGTGATGGTAGCGTGCTAAAGCTGCTCGTTCAGTTTTTGAAAAGTGGTGTGATGGTAGATGGGCACAAGCAAGCGACAGAAGTAGGGAGTCCGCAAGGTGGTGTAATAAGCCCACTGATAGCGAATATCTATCTGGATGCGTTTGATCAAGAGATGAAAAAACGGGGTCACAGAATAGTGCGCTACGCAGACGATATCTTGATTTTTATGTCGCAGCCGAGCAGGGGGCAGAAAATGCACTCAAGCAGGCGAAGAAGATACTGGAAGTCGAGTTAAAGCTTGAGGTAAACTCGCGTAAAACCCACATAGCAGACAGCAATGAAGGTGTGAAGTTTTTAGGAGTGGAGATAGGTAGTCGATACACACGTATCGAGCCGAAGAAACTAGCAGGGTTTAAATCGAAGCTAAAACAGATGACAAAGCGCAATGGTGGTAAGCGATTAAGCGAAGTGATCAAAGCGGTGAATCCTATTTTAAGAGGGTTCAGTCAGTATTTTCGGATAGCGAATGCGAATAGGGAGTTCGAGAAAATAGCAAGCTGGCTAAGGCGTAGGTTGAGGAGCGTCCAACTGAAGCTGTGGAAAACGCCACAGCGACTTCACAGACGGTTGAAGCAGATGGGGTATAAGCCCCCGTTTAAATCAATCAAGATGAACAGTTGGCGTAACTCACTGATTCCGTTAGCAAACTATGCGCTGCCCAATAAATGGTTTGATAGCTCAGGGTTAGTGAATCTTGGACATGTAAAAACGGGATATGTGTTCAGCGCAAAGCTGAGTTAAGTATGCAGGAGCCGTATACGAGGTCCGTACGTACGGTTCTGTGAGAGGGATGAGGCGGTAACGCCTCACCCTACTCGATATCAATTATTGCTATGTTGCGGTAAAATGAACAGATTCCATATAATAAGTAGAGATGAACCTTATGTCAGCAAGCCAAGGACAAAGTAAATTAGACAAAGTGTTGGCAGAAGCCAGAGAATATAAAGCTAAGCGTGAAACAGGATACCGTGAACAAGCATTAAAGCTCTATCCGTGGGTTTGTGGCCGCTGTACCCGTGAGTTTACTCACGCTAATTTACGTGAGCTTACTGTGCACCATAGAGATCATAATCACGATAATAACCCATCAGACGGCACTAACTGGGAACTGCTTTGTTTATATTGTCATGATAATGAGCACTCTAAATTTGAAGAGTTGATTCAATACGGTGCAACCAAAGAAGTCACGATGAAGGCTGCGACGTATAATCCGTTTGCTGATCTTAAAGGTATGATGAAAAAGTAATTGAATGTGGCTCGTCAGATTTTGAAGCTAAATAATACCTTGATAAGGCAGTGAGGATTAATGTCAAGCCAGGAGGCTAAAGTAAAGTCATCACATGATGTTATGAGTCTAGTGATTATTTAACTTAAACGCCGGGTAATGAATGTCTGATTATTTAGTTTCTTTGACATGTTGGTTGAGATTTTGATCTATCTTATCACTGACTATTAGCCATTTTTTTCGACTAATGATGTGCTTATTCTCACCGTAACCTAAGGCGTGTTTTCGTTGTGGAATTAACTGCCAAACATTAGTTTTAAACACATCATCTGCGCGACTCCAAGCGACGATTTCATCGAGATTACGATAGCAACCCATACACATGTCATCATCATTGAGACCACATTTAGCAATACAAGGAGATTGAATCATTTTATGCCTATCATTCATTTTTTATGTGGCGATGTTAATCTTCTTTCTTTCAGTGTTCAAGTATATAGCTAAACTCCCCTAAGATGCTGGGTTAAGAGTGTCGAGAAGTGACAGTAGTTCAAGGCCCCAGTACGACTCTCGATAATGACTTTGCACAAAATAGACCATGCAACCACCATTGACTATTTTATCACGAACAAAATAGGTCACAGTTTGTCATGCCTTGCCCCAAGAGTGTTTTTTTAGATAGTTGAGCATTCAATCTAAAATAAAAAAAAGCTAGCACATTAAAAATCGCTTTGGTATCGGTAAATAGTGGTAAACTTAACGAGGGTTTTATTATGTACAGACACACTTTTCAATGGATTATGAAGTGTCATTGGAGACAGTATGAAAGTATTGACACGATTAAGTGTTGCGGCATTGTTGTGCTTGTTGGGCACATCATGTTCTTTGTTAGAAGTGAAGTTAGAGAGTGGGATAGAACCTCTTCCCCAAGAACAATTAAACATGCGTGTTTTTAGTCGCAATTTTAGTCGTTCTTTTTACAGTATCGTTGAGAAAACCGCTGATCAAGTGATGTTATTGAGTCAGAGTAAAGAAGACTCTGTTTTTCTTCAATCAAATGCCATCATGTGGAAAATTTACTCAGAACAAGCACTGCAACGCACTATTTTTCAAGCTTCTCCAGTAGCAGCTATGATTGACACGTGGGCATTGACTGCGCAGATGGTAGAGTTTTATGGTTCTGGTGCGGGTAAAGATTTATTCGGTACTCAGCAAGCATTAGTGATTGAGGCCAGCAAAGATTTACAGCTGCAATTTGAGCATACCATTGAAGGTTTTATTAAAGCGGATGACTTAACCAAAAATCGAGAATTTATCGAGGAATATGTGCAGCTCAATCCGCTTACTGAAATGACCTTCAGTCGTCATTCGGCATTTAATGATTGGTTAACCTTCAGCGGCATTAATGAGTTTGAAGCCGTCACAACTTTTGGTTCAGTGCCTGAAGTGATGAGTGATATTTCTGATCGTATGGCAATGATAGCCGAACAGCTTCCTAAAATATTAGGGTGGAAGACCGAGCTATATGCACTTCATTCTAATATTAATGCTGAAGAAATTCAGAAGACGTTAATGAGCATCAGTGATACTTCTTCAAGGTTTCGTGAGCTGATGGCCCAAAGTCCTGAAATGATGCAAAGTTTAGCTGTTGATATGCGCCGTGAATTAAGTCCATTACTGCAACAATTGAGTGATTCAAGCGATGATAAGTTAGCCCAATTATCACGTGAACGTCAGGCGTTAGAATTAATGGTAAAGAATGAGCGACTTGCATTAGAGGATATGGTGGCCCGTGAACGTCTTGCTGCTGCCGCCAATTTAGATGACATTTCTCAGCATACGGTTGAAGTGGTATTTCAAGAGCTAACGCAAACGGTTAAGAGTTTAACCTTATACTTTGTGCTCTTTTTACTGGTCGTCTTTTTTGCACCATTGGGATTAGGGCTTTTCTTGGGCAAGCGAATGTCAAGGTAAATATTATGTCTCACAGTGCGTTATTTTTGCAGTTAGATACCTTATTAGTACAAAGCCGTGAGCTGTGGCAAGTGAAGGCATTCGGTTGTGACGCATTGCCTTGGGCTAAAAACTTTCCTCATTTGGCTGAGCTTGTGTGGTCACTTGCCGACAGTTCGCTTGATGAGCTGGACAGATTGCAAGGCAATTTACTCACCTGTTTGCTGCCAGCACTGAAAGCAGATTTAGCTGGTATGGGTGAGAATTGGCCATTAGCCTTGCTTGATATTGAACTTCCTAAACCTTCTAATGAGTCCGTTTTTTTGATGGAGGCAAAAGATACCGCGCATTTTAGTGCGGGGATCAAGGGGCGAAAATGGGCACAGATCACCGCTTTTACGCAGCAAATGAATGTGAGTGATAATGAAGTCCTAGAATGGTGTGCGGGTAAAGGGCATCTAGGACGATTAATTGCCAAAGCACAAGCGAGGCCAGTCGTGAGTGTTGAGTGGCAGCAATCTTTGTGTGAAGCGGGCGAAAAACTTGCACAACAGTGGCAACTTCCACAGAGGTTTATTTGTGTAAATGCTTTCGATGCACAACACAATGAGCTTAAAGTGGAACAACAAGCGGTTGCCTTACATGCATGCGGTGATTTACACGTGTGTTTATTGCGTTTGGCCGCTAACGCTGGGACGCGAGATATTGCGATATCTCCTTGTTGCTACCATTTGATCCAAGCTCAAGAGTACCAAGCTATGTCACTTGAAGGCATGAGAAGCCAATTGAGATTAACGCGCCATGATCTGCAATTACCTTTACAGCAAAGCGCGATAGTCAATAGTAAACAATTGGCGCTAAGGCATAAACAGGTAGCCTGGCGTTTAGGGTTTGATTGTTTGCAGCGTAAAGTCAGAGGAATAAGTGATTACTTGCCTATTCCTTCTATGAAACTTAGCCAATTGAATGATGACTTTGCCACTTTTTGCTTATGGGCAGCCGGACAGAAGGGCGTTAATTTACCTTCAAATATAGATTTCAATTATTTTCTTAATTTGGGTATCGAACGGCAAAGATTAACTCAGAGGATAGATCTTGTCGCTCATCTGTTTCGTGGTGTATTGGAATATTGGTTGTTGCTCGACAGAGTGTGTTTTTTAGAAGAGCAAGACTATCAGGTAAATCTAGTGCAGTTTTGTGAAAGTGGGATAACACCCAGAAATTCACTGATCCAGGCTAAAAAGTGAGCTAAATTATGGTTGATACAAACGTTTGTATTTAAGCATTTGTTTTTAAAGGTTAATCATGCTGATTTTTGTGTGGCGATGCAATAAACGTCTTGATGATTGGGATTAGGTTAAGGTTAATTGAGGAAATATAGCAAACTCAAAGCGATTTTCTATTGAATGATTCGCTTTTTCTTGCTCAAATGTCATGTTAACACTCAAAACAATAAATGTTGTTTGTTTTTACACCAACATAGTGAGCGAAATATTACTGTTTCATGAAATATTCCCGAGTCTTTATAAACAGCCTGGCGTATGAACTGGCACCTGAAGTCGTGTCTACCTCCGATTTAGAATCTCGATTGGCACCGCTATATAAAAAATTTCGTATCCCAATGGGTCAATTGGCTGCATTAACAGGGATCCATGAGCGTCGCTGGTGGCCTAAAGGTCACAGGCTGTCTGATGGGGCATTGGCTGCGGCCTATAAGGTCATTGATGAAACCGGTATTGAAGTCAGCGATCTTGGTGCTGTGGTGTATACTGGTGTCTGTCGAGATCAACATGAACCTGCTACTGCATGCCGTATTGCTGCTGAACTTGGTGTGTCTAAAGATACGGCTATTTACGACATTAGTAACGCCTGTTTAGGGGTGTTATCAGGTATTTTAGATATCGCGAATCGTATCGAATTGGGGCAAATTAAAGCGGGCTTGGTTGTGTCATGTGAATCGGCTCGTCATATTGTTGATATTACTATCGATAACATGTTGGCCGATCAAACGATGCAGAATTATGCTCAGTCGCTGGCGACCTTAACAGGAGGGTCAGGTGCGGTTGCCGTGTTGATAACCGATGGCAGCTTACCTTTGAAAAGTGAGCGTCAACATCAGCTCTTAGGGGCAAGTCACCTTTCTGCGCCAGAGCATCATAATCTTTGTCAGTGGGGGTTACAGGAAGCTGGCCTCAATTTTTATCGTGAGTTTATGCGTACTGACGGTGTGACCTTACTTAAAGAGGGGGTTGAACTTGCGCGCCATACTTGGAGTCACTTCCTGGAGCAACGTGATTGGGTCGTTGAGCAAGTCGACAAGGTTATCTGTCATCAAGTGGGGGCGTCGAATCGTCGTCAGGTGCTTAGCGCCTTGAATATCCCTCAAGAGAAAGAATTTCCCACTTATCAGTTACTCGGTAATATGGGGACTGCGTCTTTGCCTGTCACGGCCGCCATGGCACACGATCAAGGTTTTCTTAACAAAGGTGATCAAGTGAGCTTTCTCGGTATTGGCAGTGGCTTAAACTGCATGATGCTTGGGATAAAGTGGTAAGCTATCCCCAAGTTACCTCATTTCAGGTTAAAGAGTATTAGCGCTTTTTAACCTCATCGATCGATAAAATGGTGCCTCAATATGGAGGCATTATGATAAGAATATTTAGGAAGCGTCATGTTAGACACTCTATTTCCCTTCAAACGAAATTATCTTGATAGAAATGGTCATAAACTACAATATGTCAATGAAGGGCTAGGTGAGCCTGTCGTCATGGTTCATGGTAATCCAAGCTGGTCTTTTTACTACCGTAATGTAGTGACAGCACTGAGCGGCGACCATCAGTGTATTGTGCCTGATCATATCGGCTGTGGCTTGTCAGATAAGCCAGATGACTGTGATTATGATTACACCTTAAAGAATCGTATTGACGATCTTGAAGCCTTACTCGATCACCTCAATGTAAAAGAAAATATCACCTTAGTTATCCATGATTGGGGGGGAATGATTGGCATGGGATACGCAGCCCGTTACCCTGATAGAATTAAACGCTTGGTGGTGTTGAATACCGGAGCATTTCATCTACCAGAGTCAAAACCTTTCCCTTGGCCGCTGTGGATTTGCCGTAATACTTTGCTAGGAACAGCGCTTGTTCGTGGTTTTAACGCTTTTTCATCAATTGCTTCTTATGTTGGGGTAAAGCGCCAGCCTATGTCTCCTGAGATTAGAAAAGCTTATGTTGCACCATTTAACTCTTGGGCAAACCGCATTTCTACCTTGAGATTTGTGCAAGATATTCCGCTTAAACCTACAGATAGAAATTATGCTTTAGTGTCTGAAATAGCCTCAAGCTTGCCTAAATTTGCGCATGTACCGACCCTTATTTGTTGGGGCCTCAAAGATTTTGTTTTTGACAAGCACTTCTTAGCCCAGTGGAAAGTCGAGATGCCACATGCAAGCGTCCATGAATTTACCGACTGTGGTCATTATATTCTGGAAGATGCAAGTCATGAGGTGGTAGGTCACATTCGTGACTTTATGGTTAACGAAATGCTTGGCACTGATTGTTAGCCTAGTCGTTTGAACAGGGTTTTGCGGATCAACAAGATCCGCTTTTTCATTGTAAAAAACCTGTAAGGTCACTCATTATGCTCCACTCTACAGCACTCAATCCTCTGACTGGCTTCAACCTTTGTCGTCACTTAATCACAGCATCTGATGCTTTTCCTGAGCAACTCGCCGTTGCTGTACAACACGTCTCTCGTTCATTTTTTTCGGCTAAAAAATTTACCTATCAAGAACTCAATTTTACTGAGTTACATCGTAAAAGTGACCAACTTGCCCATGGGTTAAATGCTTATGGGATCAAAAAAGGCATGAAAGCGGTATTGATGGTCACACCGAGTGTGGATTTTTTTACCCTAACCTTTGCCTTGTTTAAAGCTGGTGTCATACCAATATTGGTCGATCCAGGTATGGGTGTACGTAATTTAAAGCAGTGCTTTATAGAGTCTCAACCGGATGCTTTTATCGGGATCCCTAAGGCACATTTAGCCAGAAAACTGTTTGGCTGGGGCCAAGATAGCGTGAATTTTCTGGTAACGGTTGGGGGGGGAAGCATAAACAATAAGAGCTTATGGGGTGGGGTGACCCTAGAGGCTTTGCAACAACATACTTCAAATGAGCCATATGATATGGCTTGGTTAGACAAAGATGAGATGTCTGCCATCTTATTTACCAGTGGTAGCACCGGAACGCCTAAAGGGGTGGTTTATTCACATCAAATGTTTGAAGCTCAGATAGCCGCACTTAAACATGATTATGGTATTGAGCCCGGTGAACGTGATTTAGCGACGTTTCCGTTGTTTTCTCTGTTTGGCCCAGCGTTAGCCATGGCTTCTATTATTCCTGATATGGATGCCAGTAAGCCGATCACGGCTAATCCTGAGCATTTATTTGCCGCTATCGATAAGTATCAATGTACTAATATGTTTGTTAATCCAGCCTTGATTGAGAGGCTAGGTCAATGTGGAGTGACAGAGAGTCATTGCCATCGATTACCCAGTATTAGACGGGTGATTTCAGCTGGGGCGCCTGCAACTATCGCCTCGATTAAACATTTTAGCCAGATGCTAACTGAGGGAGTTGAGGTGCTCAATTCCTATGGCGCGACCGAGTCTTTACCATTAAGTAAGGTTGCTAGTCAGGCACTGTTTGACACCACCAATATTACCGATAATGGCGGAGGTATTTGTGTTGGGCAAGCCATCGCAGGGGTTGATATTGCCATCATTGAGATCAATGAAGCGCCTATTACATGCTGGGATGAGTCATTAAGATTACCCATGGGTGAGATTGGTGAAATCGTGGTTAAGGGGTCGATGGTGAGTCGCCGTTATTATCAAAGAGACAGTGCCACCGAGCAAGCTAAAATAGCTGATGGTGATGAGGTGCGTCATCGTATGGGGGATGTCGGTTATCTCGACCATGAGGGACAGTTATGGATGTGCGGACGCAAAGCGCATCGAGTTGATGCGAGTGCTGGGGCACTGAATTGCCCTGAACGCTATTTTTCTATCCCTTGTGAACGTATTTTTAATACCCATCCTCAAGTAAAGCGCTCAGCCCTTGTCGGAATAAGAGTTAACGGTGCGACGGTGCCGCTTTTGTGCATTGAACTGGCTCAATCATTGGCGTGTTCCACAGGTGCCAGCTTGTATGCTGAGTTGAATCAACTCGCTGAAAAGTATGCCCAAACAAAAGGCATTAGCCGTTTTTTGATCCATCCTAGTTTCCCTGTCGATATTCGTCATAATGCCAAAATATTCCGTGAAAAACTGGCGGTGTGGGCACAAGATAAGCATAAGGAATAACCGCTCATGTCGGCAACATCTAAGTCATCTGCTTCAGATATATTGGCTTTTGCTCCCTTAGAGCAAGCGGCGTTAAGGCGGCTAAAAACCAAAGCTAATCGTGCTTTTGTCACCGGAGCAGGCGGTTTTCTGGGTAAGGCTATTTGTCAGCGTTTATTGGCAGTGGGGATTGAAGTGACCGGCTTTGCTCGTGGCGATTATCCAGAGCTTAGGGCCATGGGCGTCAATATGGTTCAGGGTGATATCGCCAATAAAGCATCAGTGTTAGTGGCGATGACGGACTGTGATCTGGTATTTCACGTGGCCTCTAAAGCCGGAGTTTGGGGCAGTAAACACAGTTACTTTGCCCCAAATGTTGAGGGAGCGGCAAATATTATCTGGGCATGTCAGCAGTTAACGATCACCAATCTTGTGTACACCAGTACGCCCAGTGTGACCTTTGCTGGAACGGACGAGTCCGGTATCGATGAAAGTGCCCCTTATGCGGATAAGTATCTCAATTTTTATGGTGAATCCAAAGCGATAGCTGAACGTCTAGTGATCGAGGCCAACACGAGTGTGTTAAAAACGGTTGCGCTAAGGCCGCACCTTATTTGGGGGCCAGAAGATCCTCACTTGGTTCCACGAGTGATAGAGCGTGCTAAAGCGGGCAGACTCAAGTTGGTGGGAAAACAGGATAAACTGGTTGATACCATCTACGTCGGCAATGCAGCATATGCTCATATTCTGGCGGCAGTGGAGTTGTTTAAGCCAGTCTCATTGGCTGCTGGTAAGGCCTATTATCTCAGTAATGATGAGCCGATCACGATGGCCGAAATGCTCAATAAAATCTTAGCCTGTGTGGATATGCCTAAAGTGACTAAACGTGTGCCTGTTGGCCTTGCCTATGCCGTTGGCGTTGTGCTTGAAACACTGTATGGTCAGTTGAACATAAAGCAGGAGCCGATGATGACTCGGTTTGTTGCCAGACAGCTATCAACCAGCCATTACTTTGATATATCAGCGGCGAAAAAAGATTTCGGTTATTCACCTATCATGAGTATTGATCAAGGTATGGTTGAGCTTAAAAAGTATCTTAATAATCACAAATAGTTCAGGTTAGATCTTAGCAATGCTAACTTTTTGCCAAGGGGATTATTGCTTTTGAATGAAGTCCATATCTTTCAAAATAGTACATTTTATGTTTGTTGGTTAGATTTATTGAGTGTTGGGTGGAATGTGAAAGCCGTACCTTCATAGGGAGCTATCGCTTGCAGCGTGCTGATGTGCAAGTGCTCTCTCGGCACGCTGTAAATCCATCCATGGGCGCTCTACTATTTCAAACAACTTCCCTGTTAAAGTGCCAGTTCGATATCCATAATCTCTCGCTCAGAGAGTTTTATTTTGTAAAACTTCGCCCTGAAATAGAAGTCCTCGATTTCACTTACACCTGATGGTTTCAAGTAAACGTGTCTCTTCGATTTGGCTTTATTGGTTATTTATCTAGCAAACCCTCTAACCATCCTGACACAAGAAGTCCAAGACAGTCCATAAGGCTTATGGACATATTCTAACTACAAGCATATGTTGATATTGATCCAAGGTTTTTGTATATGTAAGAATCAAAGGCGGTAGGTGCATTTCTAGGCTGAATGTGACGGGATTGCAGAAAAGATAAAAAATATGCCTGTCCTGTCTTTCGTCACTCTTTTTTGCCGAGTTCAGATAAGTTGACAGTACCGTTACATGCTAGGAACTGAGGTCTGTAGCATATAAATTGAGGGCTAATTAGTTTGTTGTCTTGCATTTGCTTTGTAGCTGAAAAACTTTCTATACTGGATTAACAGTTGATTAAGTGGAATTTCTTGCATGAAAACCTTTTGCAGAATTATCGGTATCGGTTTGTTAGCGATATTATTTCCATTTTTAACTGCTAGCGAAAAGTCGGTTAAAAGCATCATTGACGATTGGTTTGAAACCTGCTCTATCATTGTTGACATGGGAAGTTTGACCACTGACAAGAATAAAGAGTTTTACACTATTAACCTTTTTGTGCAGGGCAATCCACCAGAATCGGCCGACCTAGTAATTTCATCAGATAGAGCCGTTTTCACTCAGTTAAAATATATACATGAATTGTCTAGTAATAACCGCTCATTGCATCCCAACACCCCACAAACCCCCGTAGGCGATGCTACAAAGAATATCAGTGTTTCTTTGAAGCCATTTAGAAAGAATTTACTCTATTCGTTTCGCGCATATGTAGAAAAAAATAGTATTGTTGATAATACATTGGTCAGTGCTTTTGTGAAGTTTCCAACAGATACTGTCACTCAAACCTGTCGTGTAGAAGAGAGTACCTGGTTTAACATTTTAGTAGGCGCAAGTTCTACTAGGCGATTTGTGTTTGTCCTTATTTTAGTCGTTGTTCTATATATCTCAATTGTACTAATAAGGGCTAAATTATGAGAGTTTCAGTTTTATTGATACTTGTTTGTTGTACAGGTTTAATAAATTGTGTTAATGCCAATGAGGGCACTGTAGACCCAACCATATTCAAGGTTAATACCTTAAGACTGTACGTGGAAAATGATTCAACTACGCCGTTACCGGGTGCCAAGCTTTTGGAAATAAAGCCGATAGGAAGAGGTCACTCTTCGGATTTAGAGTGTGAAGGAATATCCGATGATAATGGCGAAATGACTTGCATAGTAAATAACTGTGAAAGAAACAGTCCTTTATCCAGCCATTATGAGATTGCCATACAAGCACCTAACGAATTTGGAAGGATGACGCCAGCGAAGGTGAGGATTTTCCACTGTGAAGTGACACCGAAACCTGCTTCGGCAACTTTTATAGAAAAAACCTTGATTGCTTTAAAATTCAACTCAGACGTTAATTATGTTTTCGGGGAGAGTGCAGCTTCTATACTCAATGGTCAAGCATCGATTACGATTGATCAATATACAGACAAGATGACTTCATTACTTAAAAAGCCCGCGGGTTCTTTTAGTGCCATCAAGATGAGAAAAATTTTCCAAGATTATTCGTTTGAAGCTGTCAACTCAAATGAATCTTCTAAAGCTAATAAGTATAGTGGTCTCACGATTACACTCGCTAACGTCAGATTAAACGAATGGGCGCAACAAAACGGGGTATCTGGTGTGGAGACCAATGATCTTGATCTTATGGTTACCCTAAATATGAACATAAAAAAAATACTAGAAGAAAATAGCGATAACGAGTCGGTGTTAGTATATAAAGAGGAGTTAAAGTTTCTGAGAAAGTCCTTCGAAAAAGGTAAATTATCCAATGAGCAATTTAAAACACTAGAAAGCATTTCAATTAAATGATAATTCTGCAGCGTAGTGGCCAAATTAACTATACCTCTTCAATTACATATCAGCCAGTTTTTCGAATGTCTTTCGATGGGTTCTTAAAGCTAACTTGGTTTCAGACTTGATTATTTGTTGGCCATGAACCCCTGAAAGATCAAGTTTCTTTGTGGCTTTAACTTTAGGTCTGTTAACGGCCTCCACTCCATAAGATTCTATTTTTGCATTCATATCAAATATCCCATAAAACTAATTTTAAAGATGAGTATACTACGAAATACGAGAATAAAATATACACCGCGTTTTGCGGAAAATTTGGATTGCAGCAGAAAACTTGCCCGGCCAATAACGTTGACGTCGTTGTTATTTCCTAAATGAGGAAGTGAGCCTTTGTTGTAGAGAAAGTCGGGACATATCTTTTTTTGTAGGTGATAAAGGAGGGATCTATCTTATTTTAACTATGGGTGATTAGATGGACGCTCCCTAATTCGGCGTCAATGCGCCAAACTGATGTTTCACCATTCAGTTACATTAAGGAGCGTCCACTATGAAAGTTACCACTATTGCTATCGATCTTGCAAAGAATGTCTTCCAAGTACTTGGTATGGATGAGCATGCAAAGTCAGTCTTCAATAAACGGCTTAATCGAGCCCAACTGGCTGAGTTCATGCTGCAGCAACCCGCTTGCGATGTCATATTTGAAGCGTGCTATTCAGCTCATTATTGGGGGCGGAAATTCCTTGCCATGGGGCACAACGTTAAATTAATACCAGCACAACATGTGACCCCATTTGTTCGAGGTAATAAGAACGATAAAAACGATGTATTAGCTATTTTTGAAGCGAGTTTCAGACCTCACATCCGTTTTGTACCTGTGAAAACGGAGGAACAGCAAGAAGTATTAATGCTTCACCGGATCAGAGAGCGCCTTGTTAAACAAAAAAACGGCCTGTACTAACCAAGTTCGAGGTGTATTTGTTGATTTTGGCCTCAGTTTTCCTCAAGGCTACAGCGCATTTGAAAGAGCCATGTGGGAAATTATGAGTGATGAGCATCAGCGACCAATGATAAAATTAATGGCCAATGACTTTTGGGATGAATATCAAACGCTCAACCAGCGCCTTGATCGAATTAACTCATTGATAAAGCAAATTGTTAAGCGAGATCCTAATGGGAGAATTTTATTAACAATCCCTGGTGTTGGGCCAATCATCGCTTCGGCATTTGCAGCCTCAATTGGTGGTGGCCAAGCCTTTAACAGCCCAAAAAGAGCTCGCAGTGTGGCTAGGGTTAACCCCTGAAACAATTTGCTTCAGGTAATAAGAGTGTCAACGGTAAGATCAGCAAGAGAGGTAATTGCTATTTACGTAAACAATTGATCCATGGAGCAAGGACAGTCGTCAGTCATGCGAGTAAAAAACAAGATGATTTAAACATGTGGATAAATCAGCTGAGGGGTCGAAAAAGCATATGCTGTACCGTTGTGGCAACAGCACATCGTTTGGCAAGACTGATATGGATTTTACTTCAAAAACAGAGCCCATATGAGGCTCAATATGGTGGCTATCATGGCACATGTTAAAAGTGTTGTAGCTATCTTGCCAAGCTCGGTCAGGCCAAGGGTTTTTAGCCCGTCTGGGTGATAAGAGCGGCAAGGTAGCACATTAAAAACTAATCAAGGTTGTGGTAAACGATGAAGTAATGGCTCAGTCCAACCAATGTCAGCCAGAACAGGCCAAGGATATGCAGTAAACATAATCCGTATGGGTGTTTAAATTTTAACAGGCGCAAGGGTACGGATTTCATTTGGGGCGCATTTCCTTTTAAAAAAGACTTGTTAAGCCCGTATATATGGCAGTACAACCGCTTTTAGCGGAAAAGAGTCACATCAAATGACAACGAGATTAGTAGCAGGAAAGTAGATAACTGAGGTTAAAAATACCTTGGTTAGGCAGGTATTAGCTTGACTAACCGGGAGCGTCCATATATGGCTTGGTTAACCCTTTCAGCTCTATTACGTAAAACAATAATCTTTAGATTCAAATGGTAACAGAGCTTAAGTTCGGTATTTCAGCTGTTTAATTCTGAGCTGTAGAGTACATATTTTAGGTCTTAATAGCCATATCTAGGCACCACTCATCAATATGAAGTCAATAAGGCGTAAATGATGTAGAGTTGCAGGATATAGAATCTGAAAGATCTGTTGCTCCTTAATAAAGAGAAATAAGAATGAGTGGCCTTGTAAATGTTTGTTTTTGGCTCAATAATTGCTCTGCAATAAGAAGGTGGCAGAAAATTATATAATCAAGGAAGACTTTGTAAAATGATACTACTTAATAACGATATTAGATATTTAGGGGTAGTAGTTAAAACAGAGAATAATGTGGGTGCATCAGCAGCTCAGCAACCCAATCCATCTCGAGTGACAATGAATGAACTTGATAATTGTCATCAGGATACCGTGACACTGTCTTCTGCGGCAAAGCGTAGCCAAGAGACTGTGACATTGCAGACCGCTAATACTTATGGACAGTTGGCTTCAGATAAAATTCGTCAGTATGACCAGCATGAAACTGTTAATAAGGAGGCGACTTCATCAACCGATGAGAGCAAGTCTGGATCAAAAGAGCGTTATTCTCTACAAGATGCGATGCAAGCGATTTTAGATAAACACACTGGTATCGACAGAAAAAAACTAGAAGAGATTGAAGCAAAAATTGCAGAAATAGCAAATGATAAAAATTTGAGTCAGGAACAAAAAGCGGAACAAATAGAGCTATTACAGCAACAAAAAGAACAAATGTTAAAAGATTTTATAGAAATAAATGAGCAACAACGGAAAAAACTTGAGCAATAGGTTTCAAAGTAGCAATTGATCTTAACGGCAATAGTTTACCGTTTTAGTTAACTGGTTAGGAAAAAGTCGTACATGCCGTGTTCTAGAACATAATAACAGTGCCACCCACAATAATTGCTGCTGTTAGCTATTGCCTATCGTCACGTGTTTATTGACGGACTCTTTTCGCTTTAAGCGATAGTGCTGATTTTCTTGTTAAAGTAAGAGGCGGGCTTACAAGTTTTAGCTTGCAGCGATGATGACTTCATCTCGAAGAATTCTTATCGATGCCGAATCGACTCAGGATTAAGCCGATTATATGATAATCGGCTTTGAGTTGAATCAGGCGCATTCTTGCGTATCGGTATGTGCCGTGTAACATTCGACGTTATTGCCTGAAACGCGACATTAATGGTATCGAGAAAAGCCTGAATGCCGTCATCAATCAGACGGTCATTGTTAATTAACTTTGGGTATTCTCATTACTAAGAATGGAATCATTTCCTGATAATTCATCTCCCTTAGTGCATCTCTTACAACCACCACCATTAGTGGCGGTATTTTTCAAGGTCGGAGGCACGCTTGGCGTAAGTTAAATGCTAGGTGATCAGGTTTATAGATAGTCCGCTTTTATTTTATCGAACAGACCTGATGCTTTAACATCGTCGATGGATTTCTGCAGGACTTCTTGAATACTTTTATCGACATCTTTGCTGAAGGCATAATAAAGTTCACTGTCTTTTAAGGTGTAAACGGACTCGAAATCATTATTGTCTAGACCTGCTTGTTTTATGATCCAGCGTGCGACGTTCTCTTCATATGCCCATAGTTTTATTCCGTCTGTGGCGAGCATTTTTGCTAGTGACTCTGCGGTGGCAATATGTGTGATATCTGAGCTTTTAACGCCGCTTTCTTTAACCAGTAGTTCACCAATGTCATTAGGTATAGCGCCAATGGTGTACTTATTCATATCATCGGGTGAATTGATGACAATTGAATCACTTTTTTTAGCGAGCAAAATTATGCGCGTAGGCATGATGGGGCCGACCCAGCTAAATTTATCTTCTCTCTCGTCAGTTCTAGTGATTGAAAACAAGACGATCTCTGGTCCCATTCTTGCCATTTTATAAGCTTTGGGCCATGGTAGAAGGCTGATTTTTTTTGCGCTAAGTGAGGATGAAGACTGTTTAGCTGCAGCCAGAAGTAAATCAACCGCAATGCCTTTTATCTCTCCGTTGCTTTCGAAATTATAAGGAGGGTAAGATTCTGTGATGAAATTGAGTTGATCAAGTTCAGCAGCCGTTGTTAATGGAGTCGCTAAGACACCGACACCAGCTAAAAATAAGGTTTTGATCAATAATGTAATTCTCATGCAAACACTCAATTTTTTTTGTAAAGTAATATTAGTTTAGTGCAAAAGAGGAGACCGGAAAGGTTATTCACTTTATTTAATGTCTTACTTTATGTTGGATTCAAGCAATATGGGGTATCAATGCGCTTTAACGGCTTAAATTTGTTACTCGCCTGTATTGATAGTTGATTTCGTCTAAGCTTAGTTAATTAATCTTAAGAATTTGAGCATTATGATAAGTGCAGATCTACATCCTCAAGAAACACAACGTATAGAAGAGTTACTGCGTTATGAAGTATTAGATACTGAAGACGAAAAAGCCTTAGATGAATTGACTCAGCTTGCCAGTGCTATTTGCGGTACATCTATTTCTCTTATCTCCCTTGTTGATAAAGATCGTCAGTGGTTTAAATCCCGTGTCGGTATCGATGCTCCCGAAACGCCAAGGGAAATCGCTTTTTGTTCCCATGCTATTTTGCAAGATCAGGTATTTGAAGTACCTGACGCATTAGAAGATGAACGCTTTGCTGATAATCCTCTCGTTTTAGGAGGGCCTGATATTCGCTTTTATGCTGGAGCCCCTCTAGTGAGTACAAGCGGCATGCCCATTGGCACACTATGTGTGATTGATACCGTGCCTAAAAAATTGGATGAAAAACAACAATTGGCATTAAATATTCTAGCAAAGCAAGTGATCAGTCAATTAGAATTGAGGCTGCATAATCGTCACTTACAGCGGATGCAAAAAGATCAACAACAGATATTTGCCGTTATGTCTCATGATTTACGTTCCCCTTTTAACGGCATTTTGGGTTTATCAAAAATGCTATATAAAAAAGCAGACACACTTAATCCTGAACGTTTAGCTCAAATGGCGGATGGTATTTTAGAGGCATCATTAAAAGTGTATCAATTATTAGACGAAATTTTACAATGGTCCCGTAATCAATTAGGGGCTGTTCAGGTGGAGGTAAAAGCCATGAGTCTGCACCCACTTATTATCGAAACTTTGGACTTAATGGAAGAAAGCTTTGCATTAAAAAAACTCAATATTAAACACAGTATCAATGAAGATATCGTTGCTATGGCTGATGCTAACTTAACTAAAACCATTATTCGTAATTTATTGGCAAACGCCGTTAAATACACGCCAGAGCAGGGCCATATCTATATTGAAACAGTATCCATTGATGGTAAGGTTCAGTTTATCATCACAGATACAGGACAAGGTATACCGTTAGAAATTAAAGACGAGCTTTTTTGTGACTGTGTTGCGAGTATGTGTGGTACTCAAGGTGAATCAGGGCATGGTTTAGGGTTAAGTTTATGTGGCGATTTTGCACGTAAACAGCAAGGTAACTTAGCCTTAGACAAAGATTATGTCGATGGTGCCAAATTAATACTCACTTTGCCTAGCGCTCTGAAATCATAAAACCTGATAAACGGATTATAATAAATAAAATTAAGCCACGCGCAGTCGCATTTCTCTTGGAGATCTACATGGAAAATGTACGCTTGTTGATCAAAGTAACCTGAGGTTGGGATCTCTTCCTACACTTTACCCCCACACACAGTGTCAGGATTATTGGTTAACGAAAGTGAAGATTGAGAGTGCCTCTTTTTTCTTCGCGAGTTAATACTTTGACCACTATATAATAAGTAAAATCATGTTGTCATTGCTAGATTTTTGGCCAGTTTAATACTGTGGTTAATCGAAATGGTAGATGATAAATTGTCGATCGATGCAGAAACAGACAGTGTTATGGGTTTCGTGAATTTATACCCTAGTTATTCTTCTCTAGCCTTACAACGACTAATGACCTTACTGTGTATCTAGCCATTTTAGAGGGAGATGTGTGTCGAAAGCACTCATTTAAAATGTACCAATATTTGCAAAAGAAACGGTGGCAATACGAATAGAGCTAAAACAGGTAAAAATAATAATACAGCTCTACAAGTATCATGTTAGTTAACGGGTAGGAAGAAGGTGTTCAAATGATTAATTTTGAGGTAATTCATAAGAGATTTCTTTAGAGAGCGCTGTAAGTAAATTAATGACATGTATACTGGCATTTTCCATTTCTCCTAAAAAGCGTACAGCTTTATCTGTATCCCCGTTATTGAAAGCAGCTAATGCTGCAATGCCATTTTTATGTACTTCTATATGTGGTGTTTCCATTGCTTTAAATGAATTATAATGAGCATATTTTTCTACTCCTTCTCCTTGGTAAAACCATTTACCTAATCGACACATGGTATGATCAGAAAAACTTTCTATATCTTTATCCGACATGCCTAACATGACCTGATAAACATCAAATTTCCACACAACATGGTCTAATTTTACAGTCTGTAGAAATGAATTCGATGTTGAGCTAGTAATAACCATAAACATTTGTTTTGATAACTCAACAATTTGATTTGCAGTGCTTTCAATAGAAGCTGTACTGGTATTTATTTCTTTACTCTTTATGCCGACATGGCCAATACCAGCAATAACATCTTCCATTTGCTGGCTAACCTGTGTTATTAAAGTGGAAATTTCGTTTGATGCATCCGAGGATCGTTGTGCTAAAGATCTAACTTCGTCAGCAACGACGGCAAAACCACGTCCTTGTTCGCCAGCTCGAGCGGCTTCAATTGCTGCGTTTAAAGCTAATAAGTTGGTTTGATCGGAAATACCTTTGATTATAGCAACAAAATCACTTATGCCAGAGGTTGCAATTTTTAAACTATCGATAGAATCTGCAGATTTTTTTGTATCTTCACTTATTTTTGATGTTGATATGACTGTCGCTGCAAGCATTTCTGTTATTTGTGCGAATAAGGAGTCTGAAGATAAAAAATGATCTCTTTGACTCACTAATTCAGTCGAAGACAAAGCCAGTTCTTCACGAATTTGATTGACTAAATCAGCAGAGCCTACCCATAATTTATTTAAATCTTCTTGGTTTTTGTATCGAGATAAATTGTTGGCTGCATCTTCAGCAAGATTTTGATTTTCTTGCGATAATGATTCAGATTTCTGTTTTAAATCTAAGTTTTTTTGTTCTAATATATTGATCTTTTGTTTCAGTTCAATAATTTTATTTTTATTACCAAAGATCAAAGTGCTTCCTTAATGATATGGATGTGAAAAGTAAAATATCCTAATGTCAAAGGACATGTACATTTCTCTATGTCTTTAAAATAGTAAAGAGTTTGATTTTGGTCAAGGCTGTCCGTAGTCAGGTTTGACATTGCTCATCATTAATTAGGTGTTAACCATTCGCCGCTACGTCAACAACGCCAAGATAAGTAACCACTGATGATTTCAGTACTCACATGTGCTCCAAGGCACAAAGTTTTATATGCGCCAATGATCTTACTTGTGTATCTTATTTTTTCAACTCAATACGATATTTCATAAGACTATTATTTAAACGGGTTATCTTGTACTAGCCTCATACCATACGTAAATTCATTGCCGCTCGATTCAAGGAGGTGAAAACGGTAGCCTCCGGTGAAAATCGTAAATTGGACGAATAATTGAGCCATTATTAGCCAATATTTTCTTCGAAGTGATTTCGATGTTTTCACTATAAAAAATGAGTAGTGCTGCTCTAGTTGATGTTTGACTGCAGCATCTGATTTGAAAAAACCACCATCTAAACCTTGATTAGTAAATGCTGTGTATTCGCCATAATCAATAACAATCTTATTTTTTCATGTCTGTCCATATTCAGGTCTCTAATGATGATTAGAGAAGATCTTAATCAATTATTAACGCTTACTTATATATTCGGTCATTATAGAGTGTTGTTTTTTTTAATTTATTATAACGTGGACGTTTAATGCTTGCTGCTCTATACATAAATGTGACATCGAATGTAACGGAGTTTTTATGAAGTGTAGAATTATTCCTGTCTGTATAGTGATGATCTTAATAAACAGTTTTTCTATGGCTCAGGCAACTAATCAGGTAAATGAATGGTATATCGGGGGGGAAAGTGGGGTGGGTGGGATATGCAGACCCTTGTACTGACAATTATCTCCTTTGTGAGCATAGCGATGTCGGTGGGGGGATATATTCTGGTTATCAACTTCTAGACTGGCTTGCCATTGAAGGTGGTTACGATAATTTTTCTGGCCCTTCTGCTGATTATTTTGCTATTGGTGACAGTACTCAATTGGTTCATTATGAAAGTGAAATTCAAGGTTTTGAGCTTGGCTTAAAAGCAGATCTAGCGTTAACGGAAAATTTAATATTATTTGGTAAGGGGGGCGCTTTTTTTTGGGAAACAGAAAAAAAAGCCAATGAACCATTTTTTGGCTCTATAGATGAAAGGGATAATGGTCAATCTTTAATGTTAGGTACTGGTATTGATTATCGTCTTGGAGAGCATTGGAGTGTGCGCCTTGAATATCAATTCTTTGATAATGTCGGTGATATTAACACTGGTGGAACCGATGTTCACTTCGTCGGCTTAGGCATTGATTATCGATTTAGTTGGAGCGAAGAGACCACAGTAACAGGGCTCATACCACTGGCCGTTGTATCCGAGCCTGAGGCTATTGAAGCTAAAAATGAGACAAAAGTTGTGAGCCCATTGACTGTGGTTGTAAGGTTTGTGACCAACAGTGATGAGTTATCAATAGACTTTCAAGAAAGCTTACATGCAGTTATCGAACGCTTGCAAGATCACCCGCAAAGCAAGGTCATTATTTCAGGTTATACCGATAATGTTGGCCGCGCTGAAGATAACCAAATGCTATCAGAAAAACGTGCCGAAATGGTAGCGAGTGTCATCATGATGCAGACGGGCATTGAGTTAAATCGGATCACAGTGAAAGGGTTTGGCGAAATGGAGCCAGTGTCTTCTAATGATACTAAGGAAGGCAGAGCTGAAAATCGTCGCGTAGTTATAATATCACCGAAAGTGATGATTAACACTAGGTCTGAAGTACTAGGGAAATAAAATGAATATTAAGCCATTAATAATATTGTTTTTTTTAGCGTTAACTTTAATTGCGTGTAATGAAGATAAAGGTTTGCCTTCTCAGTATCATGCTGCTGACTTTGACGCTGATATAAAGGCACTTCTCATCTCTCCTGTTAATGCCTCTATCCCTTCAGGTTTTGATATAGCTTACCAAGCTACAGCCATTATTGCAGGAGCTGAGGGGGATCAGATAATTGATGTCACCAATGCAGCTTCTTTGAATTGGTCTGTCGATTCAGTGAACGTGAATATAAATAATACCGATAAAAAAGGGCTGTTAACGGGAATTAATCCGGGCCAAGCGAAGGTATTTGCCTCAATTTTATCCAATGGTAAAATAACTCAAAAAAACGTCAGTGTTACTGTTATCAATGATAATCCTGATATAAGCGCTAATATGACTGATGACATTACGATTAATGGTAACCCTGCCGATAATCAACTATTCCCGACGCTTTTTCCGGTTCATCTACTTTACACTCTTAAGTATACAGATGGTGAATTGTATTCTTCTGATGAGGTTGACGACGATTCTGATTATATAACTTGGACCGTTTTCCCATCACAGAACGTCAGTCTTGATCCAAAGAGTGGCATATTAACCTTTGATGAAGAGTTTCCCATCGGAGAGTCCGTGACTGTGACGGTGACAGCCAATGATGATAATAGGATCACCGACACTATAGTGGTCGTTGCAAAGACTAACATACCGGATGTCAACGCGAATATGGCGGATGATATTACGATTAATGGTAACCCTGCGGATAACCAAGCTTTTCCTGAGGGCTTTCCTATTCACCTCATTTACACGATAGATTTTACGGATGGAAGCTCCCATGCCACCGATGAGATAGGTAATGATTCTGACTATATTACCTGGACTGTGTTTCCAACAGATAATGTGACTCTTGATATAAAAACAGGCATATTAACATTCAATGCTGGTTTTCCCGTCGGAGGATCTGTCACCGTGATGGCAACAGCAAATAGTGATAGTGCCATCACCGACACGATAATGGTTGTCGCTAAGGCAGCTATACCGGATGTCAACGCGAATATGGCGGATGATATAACTATTAATGATAATCCTGCGGATAATCAAATATTCTCTTTGGGCTTTCCCATTCATCTCATTTATACCATTGATTTTATCGATGGAAGCTCGCATTCTACTGATGAAATTGGCGATGACTCTGACTATATGACATGGACTGTGCAGCCAACAGACAATGTGACCCTCGATATAAAAACAGGCATATTAACGTTTAATACAGGCTTTCCGGTTGGAGAGTCCGTCACAGTGACCGCGACAATGAACAGTGATAGTGCAATTACCGATACTATAGTAGTGGTCGCTAAAGCAGGGATACCGGATGTTAACGCAAACATGGTGGATGACATCACGATTAATGATAACCCTGCAGATAATCAAAGGTTCACTGAGGGTTTTCCTATTCATCTTGTTTATACGGTGGATTTTACCGACAAGAGCTCACATTCTACTGATGAAATAGGTGATGACTCTGACTATATGACGTGGGTTGTGTCTCCAACAGACAATGTCACTCTGGATATAAAGACAGGCATATTAACGTTTAATGCCGGTTTTCCCGTCGGAGAGTCAGTTACCGTGACAGCGACAGTGAACAGTGACAGTGCAATTACAGATACGATAGTGGTCGTTGCGAAGGCTGGGATACCTGATGTTAACGCGAACATGGCCGATGACATCACGATTAATCATAACCCTGCAGATAATCAGGAATTTCCTAAGCCTTTTCCTATTCAGCTCGTTTACAGCGTTGATTATACAGATGGAAGACCTCATTCTACAGACGATATCAGTGATGATTCAGGTTACATGGCGTGGACAGTGTTACCAGCAGAAAACGTGACTCTTGAGCCCAAGACGGGAATATTAACCTTTGGTGTAAACTTTCCGATTGGAGAGTCTGTGATCGTTACAGCAACAGTGAATAGCAATCGTGCAATTACCGATACAATAATCGTCATCGCTAAGGCAGCTATCCCGGATATTAATGCTGACATGGGCGATGACATCACGATTAATGATAACCCCGCTGATAATCAATCATTCCCAATAGGCTTGCCTATAGACCTTGTTTATACGATTGATTTTGAGGATGGCAGCTCATATTCTACTGATGATATCGGCAATGATGCAGACTATATCCGTTGGACTGTTTTCCCAGCAGATAAGGTGACTTTTGATGTGCAAACAGGCACTCTTATTTTTAACGCTAATTTTTCTGTAGGGCAGTCAGTCAAGGTGACGGCAACCGCGAAGAATAACAGTGCGATTAGTGATACGATAGTGGTCGTTGCTAGTGACGCTATCCCCGACTTAAATACAGACATGACAGATGACATCAGTATTGATAATAATTCAAAAGATAATCAGGCTTTTCCAATTGGGTTAGCTATTGAACTTCTTTATACTGTCAAGTATACCGATGGTCGTTCCCATTCTACAGATGAGATAAGTAATGACGCTGACTATATGGTGTGGTCTGTTTTTCCTACAGAAAATGTGACTCTTGAGCCCGATACGGGGATATTAACCTTTCATGTGGGGTTCCCCATCGGGCAATCAGTGACAGTGACGGCAACAGCGAAAGATGATAGTGCGATCACCGATACGATTATCGTCGTTGCAAGTGCAGCTATACCAGATGTCACCGCATATACCGACAATGATATAAGTATTGATGGTAAGTCTGATGATAATCAGATATTTCCTAAGGGACTCGTTGTTGAACTTCTTTATACTGTTGATTTTACTGATGGCAGTTCGCATGCAACTGATGAGATAGGCAATGATGCTGAGTATATGGCATGGTCTGTGCTGCCAACTGAGAATGTGACTCTAGATGTACGTGCTGGGACATTAACATTTAATAGCGCGTTTACTGCAGGAGATAAAGTGACTGTTACAGCACGGGTTAAAAGTAATATCGAAATTACTGATACGATTATTTTGGTTGCGTCTGAATCAGTGCCTGATACGGGGGCAGCTCAGGGAAATGATATTACGGTTAAATCGTCTAATAGCGCGATTGATGGGCAGACATTCCCAATAGGGATCCCTATTGAACTTCTTTATACGGTGGAATATACCGATGGTTCTTTCCATGACACTGATGAGATTGGTAATGATTCAGCGTCTATGCGATGGTCAGTACTGCCAACAGATAATGTGACTATTGATGTAACAACGGGCGCTGTTACTTTTGAAAATGGTTTTATAGCAGGGGAGACGGTGACAGTGACTGCTACGGTGAGTGATTATCCAACAATTACAGACACCATTATTTTGATTGCAACCACGACTATTCTCGATGAAGGAGACTCAATAGTCAGTCTTGAACAAGCTGAGGTAGATGCTGGCACATGGGTTCAAGCCGACATGACTTTCTTCTTTAATGGTGGTGTCAATGCATACACTACCCATGATCATCAGTATGTAGAATGGGAGGCCCCTGCTGGGGCTGGAGTTGTGATTGATGCAGATGGATTGATTAATACGAGTGCCGTTCCAGCGGGGACGAATATCGTTACGATTACTGGTAGAGGTAAAACAAGTACAATAGTGCAAGATGAAGAAGCAAATGCTACGTTAACTATTAATAGAGAACCTGGTAAGGGGATGTGTTCTGCAGAAGCGAATATAAAATCTATAAGGGTAAGGGCTGGCGCTACACCTCCTTGGGGGGCTGGTGATGGGTCAACTTCGGTCAATTGTGCTGGGACAATAAGCGCATCTAGATACGGTGGAAATGATACTTATTATAATAATCAGTTTAGTTTATCTTACGCAACAGAAGGTTTTGGGAACGGTGTAATAAATGATCCATATGGTGGTAAAAGCTCTATAACGCTAACTTCAGATCAGATTGATAATTTGACTAATGTTACATCTTCTGCCGTTTCCGATCCGACCAGCGATAGTTGTGCTAATGGCCCAATATTGGGACAAAATGTTATAACTAGAATTTCAGGTTATATTAGGTTTAATACGGTTACGCAGGTACTAACATGTCATGAGACCCAGAGTGCTACTTATTGTGATGGTGCTGGTGGTCAAAGTTCGTCATCATCTTCGTCAAACGTATGTGAGATTATATACAATTAAGTTAATAAATAGCAGCGAGGCCATAGTAAGTTATTGAGTATTTCGTTCGGGTCGGTAAGGATGAAATATCAGGGTTAAATGAATGGCAGATAGCTAAAGCTCTCTAGTTCAAAGTAGAGTAATATAAATGTAAACAAGTATAACGGGTAGATTAAGACGTTCTTAACGTTAAAAAATATTAGTACTTACTGTCAATTATTAAGTTTTTTTAGGAGTCATCATGGAAGTATCACTTCGTCACGTTACGAAAGAGAATTATGAAGCAGTGTGTGAGCTTGATGTTGAAAAAACGCAAGAAGATTATGTTGCATGTAATATGTGGTCGTTAGTTGAATCTATGTTCAACGAAGGTCATGAGAGCAGAGCCATTTATGCTAATGATGAGCCGATTGGTTTTTTAATGTGGGTGCGTGAAACGACAGAGAAAATATCAATTTGGCGATTCATGGTTGATCAAAAACATCAAAAAAAAGGCATCGGCAGAAAAGCATTAAATCTGTCTTTAGCTGAGATAAGGCTTGTTTCAGATCTTAAAAAAATCGAAATTTGTTACAATCCTAAAAACCCCGTAGCAAAAGATTTTTATTCTGATTTTGGTTTTATTGAAGTCGGTATGGATGAAGAGGATGAGGATATGCTGGCTGTCATTAATATTGATTAGATAAATTAAACCAGTGTCATAATAGGCAAAATGCTGAATATTCGGATGATAAGTGAAATCGCTCCTTATTTTACTATTTTGCCAATTTAGTTAGCTCAGTTGTTTTAAATGCAGAGTCCCCCAAGTATGTAGAGCATTGATCACGGGTAGTAATGTTTTTCCATATGTTGTCATTGAATACTCAACTTTTGGTGGAACTTCTGGGTATATTGTTCTTAATATCAAGTCATGTGCTTCTAACTCACGAAGTTGTTTTGTTAGCATTCTTTGGGTGATATTCGGCATCAAACGACGTAATTCGTTGAAACGGTGAGTTTTAGAAAGTAGATGATAGAGTATAGCGCCTTTCCACTTTCCTCCAATAATTTCTAATGTAGCCTCAACAGGACACCCAAGATTGCAATCGTAGTCAGTATGATTCATCAGTTCTTTATTAGTATACAAAAGGATACTTATATACCATCAATGTGCGTACTTATGTCAAATTTATATATGGTTTATTCTTGGTTTAACTTTAACGAACAAGGTGAATTATGAATATTTTAGTTATTTTTGCACATTCAGATGTTAACAATTCTTCAATAGCAAACCGTGTGATTATTGAACAGATAAAAGAAGTGAGTAGCATTGAGGTGAGAGAACTTTATCAGATGTATCCTGATTTTAAGATTGATGTCGATGCTGAGCAGCAGGCCATACTTGATGCTGATCTTATCATATTTCAATACCCGTTGCATTGGTACAATATGCCAGGCCTGCTTAAGGAATGGATTGATCGAGTGTTTTTACGTGGATTTGCTTATGGTTGTGGGAATAAGTTAAATGGAAAAAGCTTTCTTGTTTCCACAACGATTGGAGGACCTAGAGATAGTTATAAGAGAGGAGGCCATAATAATTTTACGTTGGATGAACTGTTAACACCATTGGAACAAACAGCAAGTTTTACAGGAATGAAATTTAATAAACCAATTATATCTTATAATATGGCTTTTATTCCTGGTGGAGAGATAAATAAATTAGAAATAATTAGAAAGGCAAGAGAGCACGCAACCAGATTATTAAATTTTATTAAAGAACAGACTCTGATCTATAGCCCGATATAAAGAGCGTAATTTGGATTTTATACTAGTCAGATACCAATACCAGATGAATCCTTAGATTCCAAGGATAACCGACACACTTTGGTATAGATAAGAAGATGATTAATAATACTGACGCTAAGGAATGTGGAAGATAACCTTATTAGAAGTCTTGTTGTAAATGAAAATTAACAAAATAATACTTAATATTATTAATGGTCACGGTGTAGAGGTGGAAGAATTGACACAAAGTAGGGGATTACCTAATGATTCCCCCGTCTATTTTAATGATAAGACGCCGCTGGCTCTGCTGCAGAGACCGATTTCATACTGTTGAAGATGCTTTACCATACAAAAGTCGTTTCAAGGATGAGTGAAGAGAAGGGGGAAACGTATCTTAGCTCCTGTACTGCAGAAATGGTCAACTGATGGTACATTAGCGAATGCAGATAAGGTAATACGACAGTGGGGTATCCTTTGCTCGGCTATTAGTTTTTTGATGTGCGGTGAGTCTGTATCTTGGTCATTCTTTTATTTGAAGTCTACTGACACCATGCTGTCAGTAGACTTGTTTTATCCTTATTAGGTCGCTGAGGTATAGACATTCATATCGAATGTTATTCAGTTTTTAAAGGAATTTACTATGTTAGATAATGCACCTTTAGTGTGGGGTGAAATCCCTGTGATTGATATGGATAGAGCAGTTGCGTTTTATGGCGTACATTTCGGCTTAACGTTTAAACGTGAAGTGATGAATGACATGGAGATGGCCATTCTGGAAACAGAGGATAAGGGAGCGGCCAGCATCGGCTTAGTTAAGCATGAGATGATGCAGCCTTCACCTCATGGCAGTGTGGTTTATTTGCACTTAAGTGATCAACTCTCAGTGCTGGTGGACAAGATAGCTCAAGCAGGGGTGAAAATTTTGCTCCCTGTCATGCCGATAAAAGAGGGTGAATGCGGATTTAGCTGCCTATTTCAGGACAGTGAAGGCAATACAGTGGGTCTCTGGTCTATGGAGAAGTAAAAATGAATTCAATCTCCCCTACGCTGTTAAAGCAAATTGCCCTTGAACTGACTGGCTTAACAACAAGAACAAATAATCTTGCCGAGCAAGACATAAATACTCAAAAAATAGGTCCTCTGTGGCAGCAGTTTTTTGCCGAACGAGTCCCGAGACTTGCGGAGGGGGAGCTGATGTATGGCGTCTATTATGATTATCAATCGGATATGGATGGTGAGTTTTCTGTATTAGTCGGAAGTCGTGCTGCAAACGAGGTGGATGTCAGTTTGGCTGCGGGTGATTATGTTAAATTTAGCGCCAGTGGTGAAATGCCCCAATGCGTGATAGGGCTGTGGGAAAGCGTATGGCAATATTTCACTTCAGCTAGTTGTGAGTATCAACGTTGTTACTTGACAGATTATGAGGTCTATTTGGATGCTAATCGAGTCGAGATCTACATCGGCATTAATCCTTGAGTTACCTTTAACCTAGCTTGATAATGAAGGTCATGTTTAATCTTAGATTGAATTTGGCCCATTTGTTTGCCAGCATGAACACAAAAGATGTCTCCTATAAGGATGGGTATGCGCCGCGCCGATAGATTATTTCAACTGGTTCAGATCCTGCGATATCGCCGTTTAACGACAGCCAAAGAGTTGGCCGAAAGGTTGGAGGTTTCAACTCGTACTGTATATCGTGATGTACAAGATCTTTGCCTTAATGGTATCCCCATTGAAGGTGAAGCTGGGGTGGGGTATTTGCTGCGTCAAGAGGTTAATGTGCCGCCTTTAATGTTCAATGAAGAGGAACTTGAAGCTATTCAGGTGGGCATGCGTATGGTGCAAGCGTGGGGTGGCAAAGAGCTGGCGAGTGCGAGTCGGCAGGCGATGATAAAAGTGGAAGCTGTGTTGCCAGTGCGCTTACAAGAATATCAATCTTTGATGTTTGCGCCTGATTTTTACATCGACAGTAATGAATTTAAATTTCTCGACATATTACGTAAAACCTCCAGAGAACGTGAATACCTTTCTATAGAGTATCAAGATGCTAAACAAGCGAGCAGTCAAAGAGAAATTAGGCCTTTAGCTATTTATTTTTGGAAGGGGACTTGGACCTTATTAGCGTGGTGTGAGTTAAGACATGATTTTCGTAATTTCAGAGTGGATAGGATTATTCAGATCCTGCCTCAAGGGCGTTACTTTGCGATTGTAGCAGGTGAGGAAATGCATGATTATATAAAACGCATGGAAACTGAACATGTTTAGGTGAATATTGTGTTGGCTATTAGGAAGGTTATTGCTCACCGTCCCACTTCTGTTTCATATTATAACATTCACCAGCTCACTGTTAGCGCTTAGCATTCTCTTGCTATTCAACTTCTTAACTCATTTAATATTATTTAAATAATAGGTGTATTTATTATGTGTAGTCTATATTTAATTCTGCCTTGATGGTGATGAGACATGTTCATTGATGTTCTGTCATAAAAGGATATTGAGCAAGCTGGCACAAGGGAATTAAATACTAATAGGTATTTTGTACACCTTGACTTTATCAGTGCGATGATTGCTTTTATTTATATTTGAAATAAAGGATTAATTAATATGGGAACTGCCATTAAAACGACACCAACAGGTGATAAAGTGACATCTGATGAAGAAATGAGGCACAAAGTCAGTCACATTTCTACTCCATTAACCCATATTACTTATCCAGAGTCGATTCGGTTTACTAAACCTGAATTGCCGACTTTTAATATTTTTGGTTCAATCTTGTCAATTGCAAGTTTGATGTTTATGTCAGCAATGTCAACATTGATGTTTATGGCGTTAGCATTTCCTGATATGAATTTCATTGCTCAAATCAATGTCGGAGGCACGTTTATTGACCAGCTTAAGCAGGCTAATAGTTTGTCATTTGAAGCTTGGGTGTGGTTACCTTTTGCATTTACTATTTTTGGTAGTGTATTAGGTTGGGTTTTTGAGCTTGGCTTATTGCTGGTGGGAAAGCCTTTTCAAGTTAGAAATAACGCGTTTGCTCGATTTATCACCCAAGTGAGATTATTAAATTTAGCCCCGGTAACCACCACGATATTTTTCTTTATTTGTGCGATATCGGTGCAAAATACAGATCTGCGTATGGCGCTTTATTTCGCCAGTGCTGTGGCCATGTTTAGCTTAGGGTTTGCATTGTTTTTTGCCAGTAAAGCCGCCAGTGTTCAATTGAGTCTGCTCGGTATACAAGTGGTTCAAATGCTGGTGGTATGGGGCGCGAGTGCTCATCTTGACTCAAGTGTTATTGCACTCTTGATTGGTCAGTCAGTATTACAGCTTGCTACTTTGTTGATGGGGATAGCAACTCCTATCAAAAGTACTATTTTTCATGTAACTAATACCATTGCTGCTGTTTTATTATTTACGGCAATTTTGCAAATATCCGGTATCGCCCCCGCTTTTTCTGCCAATGTGATGCCTGAGATTGGTAGTGGCTCTTTACTGATGTGGGGATTGGTTATCAGCTGCCTCGCTGCGGTGATCCTGACAGCTAAAGCTTTGCCGGACGCCTATAACAATTTTCGTGTCATATTGAGTAATACGATTTGGGCGCCTATCTATTTTAAATTGGTCAGTGCAACGCGTTTTCCAAATCCTGTTAATTTAAGTCAGGTTTATGATAAGGTTAAGCCGAAGAAAACCCCCTTAAAGCCTTATTACCAAGCACATCCAGAACATTTAGTGCAAAGTTTAAGTATCCCTGCGGTGGCAGATGAAGATATAGAAGCCAATGTTACTGTATTTCACACACTGATGCACCAGGCATTAGGTGCGTTTAAGCTGATCACTTTTCTAGATTATAATTTTCCTCAGACAGATCTAAAGTCGCCTTTAAGTGATAAGCCACGCATGGCAATATGGAGTAATGGCAGTGAATATTGGCCGACATTATTTCAAAAACATATTTTTGGTAGTGATCTCCCTAACGGCGGTGAATTAGCTGCAGCACCTCAAGCTGCCATCGCGGCGTTTAAAGCTGGTCAACTTTTAGCTTATCTAACAGAATCTGGCGTTGGTAATCCCTTCGCAAAACAAGCTGAACATCGAGGTGTTGGTGCTGTCATGATTGATTTTAGATTTTTAGAGAAATATGACACTAAGCCTGATTATGAACCTTACGGAGGCATGGCGTATTTTTATGTTAATGGGCAAACACAAAGACTGGAATTAGTTTCGGTTGTTGCACCCTACGGTAACGTTGAAATTATTGCTAACCCCCATGATCCAGAATTTCGTCGAGCAGAACGTTTAGTGTTAGCGTCATTGTACTTTCAGGTGATAAGCGGTAAGCATCTCGCTGAGATCCATATGACTTACAATTTGGTTGAAGTATCGATGCATAATGCATTTGATGCTCAGGAGCAGTGGACTCATCCATTTCGAACCTTTATGTACCTACATTTCTTTTCTCATGAATTAGCGGAGGAAATAACCACTGAGCACTTGATTCAGGAAAGGGCGGTATTTAGTCAAATTTTCTCTACGACTCACAATGAAATGATCAATCACTTAAACGATACCTATTCAAACTTCTATTATGGTGAAGATGAAGATTTTGAGGGGCGGGCAGCAACAATGACGATGCCCAATGGAGAAATACTTCCTCAAGCATGCATAAAGTGGGAGCTTGAGTATTTCAATATCTGGCAAGTTTACGCTAATGAATTGATTGATATTATTTATTGCGATGATGAGGCGGTGAAAGGGGATCGTTATCTGCAAGATTTTTATCGTGGTTTACAACAAGTGATGCTACAAGGTTTACCTGCTCGTTATGCTGCTTTTCAAACAAAGGAAGGCGTTGCACGATTTGTTATCGATACTATTCATCATTGTGTTATCCGTCATCAAGTTTATGGTACGACAGGCATTAAGGCCGCATTAGATCCACGAATTAGTGCGACACAAGTTCCTCGTGATACAGGTACTCCAGGGATTGATGAATGGCGCTCTTTGGCCTTTGTTGCTTTGGCAACAGGTGAAGCCAGATTTACCTTATTAACCGGAATAAAGGGTCAAGACTTTACTTATTTACTTGACGGGATAAGCGAAGAATATCAACAGCCAATGGCAAGCGCTTTTCATCAATTGCAAACAAATTTGCAAGCGTTAGATGAACTCTGGACTGCGGGAGAAGTGGAAAAGGGTTTTAACGAGAATTACTTCAGAGCAGTGCCATCTGATTTACACACAGGTCCTGGTTATTAAATGATGAACTAGAGGAGAGTCATTGAGATTTTACTCCTCTAGTACGACAGTAAACTTGACAGATAGTAAAGGATGAACTGATGACTAAAGACGACCGAATTAAACCGAATAAAATTGAAAATTTAGTATTCGAAGGTGGCGGTGTAAAGGGATCTGCTTATGCGGGGGCGATGCAAGTATTTCAAGAATTAGGCTTATTTGAACAAGTTGAGAATATAGGTGGGACTTCGGCTGGATCCATAACCGCTGTCATGTTGGCTGTTGGGGGGGGGAGTGATGGATTACTCGAGTCCGTCGAAAATACTAATTTTGCACAATTTCTCAATGATCCATGGGGAATAGTCGGCGATGCTAAACGTATAATCTTTAATTATGGCATGCACTCAGGTGATGATTTTGTCACCATATTGAAAGCATATATAGGCCGTTTTTCAGGAGATCCTGAATTGACATTTTCAGATCTGGCAGAATTAAGACAACAAAATCCGGATAAATTTAAGAATTTAAGCATTATTGCTTCAAACTTGACTCGGCAGCAGGCGCAAGTCTTTAATGTAGAGAATCATCCTACGTTGCCTATTTGGCTTGCAGTGCGAGCATCAATGAGTATTCCTATGTTGTTTGAACCCGTATTGATCGATGGAGATTACCATGTTGATGGTGGACTTGCGTGGAATTATCCCATTGATCTTTATGATCCCATGGTATCAGGAAATGACGCCGATGAACTTGTTCGTGATTATAACCCTGCAACCTTAGGCTTTTTCTTAGAGCCTAAGGTTTTGGTGGCACAGGGTAAACAATTTAAAACATCACACTATCCGATTAATTCTTTAAAAAGTTATGGGTTGGCGTTGGGCTCATATTTATACGAAACGGCCAATGCACAACACCTGCAGGCAGAAGATAAAAAACGCACTATTTTTATTGACGATCTTGGTGTTAGTGGTACAAATTTCGACCTTTCTAAACAACGGGTAGATGAATTAATCAGCAGTGGTCGTCAAGCGGTTGAAACCTATTTTGATATAAAAGATAATGCTGCAGTTAAGCATCAATCCAAACCTGAGGCTATGAGTGAATGATCATAATATGGTCAACATAGCATTCGACAATATTTAGTATCGCTGATGTTAATGGTTAAGGACATTACTAAGCGTTGACAAGGCCCCTTTGATTGGGGCCTTCGTATTTTATCAATAGTTTGTCTAAATAAAATATATAGATAATCGTTATAAATAACGCTTTTCAATATGTTTCCAACTGTCTTTTCCTATCTGTTTTGTTAGCTCATTTATCCATTTTTTTGTAAACTGGTTATCGTCATTAAACGTTAATCTTGCCAGCCATGTCTCTAGACTAGAGTCGGTGTGGATGAGCGCATTATCGATTTCATGCCAAAATGCAGGGCCTTTTAAATAAAACAATGGATAATATTGGTATTCCTGTCGTTCATTGACGGCTTGATCAGCGGCTAATAGGCCTGTTTTTGCATATGGGAATGTCGTTGCGAATTGATGCCAGCGTGTGGTTGCATCTTCCACTGCAAACTCTGTTCCCTGTAATGATTTTAGCGCATAGTATTCGGCTAAGCTTTCACCTGCCCATGTAGGCATATCGTGCGAATTTAGAATGTGGACAGATTCATGGGCGGCAATTTTTAGCATCATTTGTATTGAATCATGGCTCAACTTGCCTTGATCAAGAAGTGCGTTGATCAAAATGAGATTATTACCTGCAGCTCCCCCCACACTGCTAGCTGATTTATCTCGACTGAAGAATGCTATTTGCCATTGTTTAAGATTGTGATTAGGAAATACTTGATTGAGGTAGTTGAGCTGTTTAACTAGACTCGGTTTCCAGCTTTGTAGATGCTCGATAACCAATGGGGAATCGCTGTGTATTGTGACGAGTTTATTGTTAATATTGAGCTGGGTAGTCTCTTGCCCCCACACCAGTAATAATGGGGGTAACGATTGGCTAGGCAGCTTATAACAAGTGTTGTCTGGAATACAGATAAGACTAGATTGAATTTCTTCACTTTTTGAAAGATCGTTAAATCTTGGCAGTGAATTCATTTCACTGACAAAGTACCAGCCTTTGTTAGCATCCCTAGAGTCGATTTGTGTTGCGGGATCAAAGCCATTTTTATCTACTAAATGAAGAGGTAATACCCATACAACGCTACTGCACTGAATGGCTTGTTGGTAATCAATGGCTGTTCGTGTGCCGTTTGCATTGATGCAACTGAGTTTGGGTTGTGTGCTGCTACGCATTGTTCTGGCGGGGAGCACAGAGGCATTTGTCAGTGCACGGGTATCCACGCTAACATTGAGCTGATCAAGGTTATCTGGATCGACAGTGATGTGATATTTCAGTGATGTTTGCCCAATAGAGGTGAATGGAACAAGTGCAAGCAAGGATAAGAAAAGGTGCTTCAGTGCAGGCATAAACCCACTCCTTAAATTGGCTATACTCACTCTGACAGGATAAGCGTATAGAGGTTCAGTTGCTAGCAATGTATGTTCCTTTTGCTTCGTTGTCATGTTGAAGTGGTCATGTGAATAAAAACCTCAAATTGTTACTATCTGAGGTTCTTATAACTAAAACTAAAATTAAAATTAAAATTAAAATTAAAATGAATAGCGAATAGCGAGTGCAGCCCCGACTCCAAATTCAAAGTCATCTTGATGGTCTCTATGGGCTAAGTCAGGTGACACCTGAGCCATTAAATCCCATTTTTTTGCAAATGGTAACGTGACGCCAAAAGGTACTCTAACCCCAAATTCTTCATTATCATTCCAGTTATAGAATCCTCCCGCACCGACATACCATTTAAATGGTATGTCGCTATTAAAGTTTCCTTGAGCAAATAAATAGTCTGCACTGACACCATCATTGCCAACAAAAGCATTGATGTTATTAAACTGGCCAGTCACCCCTAAACCTTGATCAAAACCAAAGCCCACTTTGGTCGCGTTGGCATTCACTGCTATTGAAAATAAGCCTGATGCACATAATAAACTCATAATTAACGTTCTCATTTTTGTCCCTTGAAGAGCATACAGCAAAAAATTAAGGCGCAAAATATACCATAGAGCCCCTTTATCTGGATGACATACTTGTTCCAAGGGCATTCAACTATGCTAAACCACACGGTTAAGTAACAAATGTGAACTATTTACAGTAATTTCATTACCATTTAACCGAGACTATTTATCAATATTAAGTTTAAAGCCGTTCACTGCTGTTATTCTGGTTTAATCAAGTCAATTAAATCATTATTGTTAAGAGCACTGTGATAGTGCTCTTATATTTTGTGGGTTAATAAGTCTGTAAATTTAATGAATGGTAAAAAATAACCCCATGCTTACCACTGTCGTCAACAAGACATTACGAGTGGTGTAAGCTAGCAAGGCTGCAACCACTGCACAGATTAAATAGCTGTTATCTACACTGAGGTCAAGTTGCCCTTCGCGTACAAATACAATCGGTGCAAAAATGGCGGTAAGCACAGCAGGGGCAGAATAACTTAAAAAGGCTAAGGTATTTTTACTTAACCGTACTGGAAGCTTAGGTTCAAGAAACAAATAGCGGCTGCCAAATACTAAGGCTGCCATTGCCATAATCGTTAGCCAGATCATGCTTTCTCTCCTGTCAGTTTGGCGTATGCAATACCGCTACTCATACCAAGTAATGCGGCGATAAGCAGTCCTGCTTGGATGGAAAAGACTTCACACACCACGGCAGTCACAAGGGAGACTAATACACAAAATAATACCGAAGGCTTTTTGACCGAGGGGACAACAAGGGCGATAAAGGTGGCTGCAATGGCGAAATCGAGTCCCCAAGATGCCAAATCCGGTATGCTTTGTCCTGCAATAATGCCTGCTGCCGTGGCAATGTTCCAGCCTAAGTAAAAACTCAATCCACCGCCAAAGGCGTACCAAGGGTCGAGTTTGTGTTGTTTGCCTTGGTTGGCGATAGCGAATAGCTCATCGGTGAGTAAAAAGCCTAAGGTTAGTCGCCATTTTAGTGGCATGGGGCTTATCTGAGGCCTCATTGCCATTCCATAAAGAAAATGTCGTGATGTAATGAGTAACGTAGTGATTAATATGCTGGTTAAGCCAATGCCTGCTTTCATCATGCCTAATGCCACCAGTTGGGCAGAGCCCGCAAAAATAATGGCCGACATGGCTTGGCTTTGAAAAGGTGACAAACCAGCATCTAATGCAAAAGAACCGGCTAAAATTCCCCAAGGGATCACCGCGATAGTCAAGGGCATCACAGCGAGCCCCCCTTTTAAAAAACCGTCACATTTGTTATTTCCTGCTAATACTTGCGCTTGGGAACTCATGAATATACTTCCATATTTATTACACATAAGAAGGTGATAGTAACCTATTTTAACCTAACTGACTTGTACAACATTGTGATTGAATTCTTTGGCATATTGTCCGGGTGTGACTCCCATGGTGCGCTTGAAATGGCGATTGAGATGGCTCTGATCGTGAAAACCACATTCTAGTGCGACATCTAATAATTTATGACCTTCCTTGATTTTTTGTTTTGCTAAACGAACCCGAGCTTGAATTTGATAGGCGTGAGGTGGGAGACCAAAAGAAAGTTGAAATTGCTTGATCAAGTAAAAAGGGCTTAATCCAGCGAGCGTTGCAAGTTCTTCTAATGAAACATCAGTGCAAGGCATGTCATCGATAAATTGTTTAACTAGTCTAAGTGGTGTTTGAGTGACGACGAGTCTTGGGGCGTCGATTTTATTTTTACTATGACGTGACATGAGTTTAATCATGCTGGTGTACACGACACTTTCGCGCAGTAGGCGGTTTTGTGAGGTGTTTAATGTGTGAAACATCATCCGTAGTAAGTCAGCCATAGGTTTGTCATTGACCACAGGCTCTGGAAAATAAGGTGCCCCTTTATTGGGTAAGCCTAATTCTTCATTGAGTGAGGAAAATTGTTCTGGTAGCGGATACATCGCGCGATAAGACCAGCTATTGTCGGTAGCAGAGCAGCAATGATGCACCTCATCGGCATTAATCAAAATAATGTTGTTTTGCGGTGCGATATGATGACCGCCAGAGCGGTAAAAACGTTGCGATCCGCTTTCTATGATCCCGACGGTATAACCCTCATGGCTATGACGGGAGAGATTTTGTTTCTGGTAGTTGGCATTTAATAATTCGATTCCTCCGAGTTCTTTAGCGTGAGTAAATTCAGCTTTCTCACGATTCTTGCTAGGAGCAGTTTGAGGGAATGTAGGGTGGGGGATTGTTTGTGTCATGATATTCCTCGTAATGCTGGAGTATTGTAACCGATAAATAGGCAGGAGTTTTGTACAAAATTGTGCTTATCTTTGTTGCTTTTGTGAGAATGAATGCCTCTTGGGACGATTAAGGTTATTGTTAACGCTTGTCTACGCTTGCAATATTAACGTTAACTGATACCTTTGGATAAAACTTTCTAACTAGTACATACGTATCATGTCCTCTCCTCGTTTTTACACCGTGCGCCTATACATCATCGCATGGATAAGTTTATGTTCTATTTTTTCCGTGTCTGCTTACGGTGAAGTTGATGAAAATAGAGAACTTTATAGCAACATGAATACGCGTTTAAGCTACATGAAAGCCGTGGCTTTACACAAATGGCAACATCAATTGCCGATAGAGGATGTGGCTAGAGAGACGTTAGTGATCAATAAGAGCATCGCTTTGGCGAAGGAACAAGGCCTTGTATCACAAGATATAGTGCATTTTTTTCGCGCTCAAATTGAGTTAGCGAAAAAAATACAGAGGCAATATCATCAGCAATGGCGTGAACATGGTTTACCCAGCGAATTGCAAGCAGAAAATAGTACCGCAGCCAGCTTGTCAGAGATCCGTCCTCAATTGATCGTCTTAGGCCAAAAAATAATACAAGGAGTAGCAAGTCATCATGATAAACATGACTTCTCCTTATTTAATCAACAAATCAATATTCCTTTTGTTAACCTTGAGGATAAAGGGAGGCTGTTTCAAGCGCTCACAGCGATTAACCCTAATGTATATCCATCGAGATTAGATAGAGTGTTGGCTCAAAAAATACTTTATGTTGGCACTACCGGTGATTATGAACCATTTTCATATTTTGATGGAAGTAAGCGTCGAGGGATTGATATCGATTTAGCAGAACTGTTAGCAGGAACGTTGGGTGCTAAGGCGGTATTTTTGCCTTCAACTTGGGCCAGCTTAAGCCAAGATTTAATGAGCCAGCGATATGACATTATGATGAGCGGTATATCTAAGACATTATTTAGGCAGCAGATAGGATTGATGTCTGACGTCTATCTTGAAGGAGGAAAAACGCCAATCACGCTTTGTAGCAGCGCAGAACGTTTTAATTCATTAGCTAAAATAGATTCGTCAAACACGCGAGTCATTGTGAATAAAGGTGGGACCAATCAGCGTTTTGTTGATGATAAAATTAAGCAAGCTAAGGTGACTGTTCATGACAGTAATGTGACGATATTTCAAGAACTCCTTGCTGGGCGTGCAGATGTGATGATAACGGATCGTATTGAGGTACAGCTTCAATCCAAAAAACACCCGCAATTATGTGCTTCTATGCCAGAGCATAATTTGACTTATTCAGCCAAGGCCTTTTTTATGAATAGAGATTTTATTTGGAAAGAGTACGTCGATTCATGGCTTGAAATCACAATAAAAAATGGCAGTATGGCCGATACGTTTGCCGATTATCTATAGTGTTTGCTATGTTTCAACCTGCATGGCAGTGGGTTTACTGCCATCATTGATTATGTAGTCAAGTAAGACGTTGGGTTAAAAAAAGGATTGGGTTATTCATCTATATTGGATTCTTTATCTTTGAATTTATTGTATTTTTTTTACAACATACTAAGCTTTGGATGTCTATCATTTGTAGGGTAGCATCTGTAGCTGTGGTGAGTAAGTTTGCAAAAGAGGAGTGATATGGAACATCAAAACATTATCATTTTCGATGGCGAATGTAACTTGTGTCATTGGGCGGTCAATTTTATTATTAATCGGGATCCTCATCATCGCTTTGTATTTACGCCGATGCAGAGCGATACCGCTAAGTCGTTGATTGCACGTTATGGTGTAGAGGGGGAGTATTCTGATACTTTTTTTCTGATCAAAAATGACACATGTTATATGAGAAGTGATGCCGCTTTAGTGATCACTAAGCATCTTTCAGGTGGTTGGCCTGCATTAGCAATATTGACATTTTTACCTCGGAGGTTCAGAGATTTTTTCTATCGATTGTTAGGGCGAAACCGCTATGCACTATTTGGTCGCCGCGATACGTGTGTCTTGCCAACCAGTGATGTGTTGAGCCGTTTTATCGATTAATGCTATTTGAGTAATACTTTATCAGTAGAATAAAGAGGCCGAATATGAATGAATTTGAAGAGTTATGTCGTTTCACAACCGCTAGATTGACCATATCGAGTTGGTGGGATTTAGTGCGTTGTAGCGATTCCGAATTAACATTGGCGCAAACGGTGTTAGACACGTTAACCCCCAAAGTCACCGCTTCTTTGCCTGAGAGCTGGCAAAAAATAAACCATATCGAAGATGCACTTATCTGGATGAATGACAGAGCTAATGAAAGTTGTTTTTTGGTGGTAAAAGAGCGCCTTCATGATCAGGTTATCGGTTTCGTTTTTCTGCATGAATTGGCACAGGAGTTACCGCAAAATTCAGTAGTGTCAGATAAGATGAAAAGTGAGCTGCATTTAGGTTATCTTTTAGCAGAGGATTATTGGGGAAAAGGCTTTGCTAGTGAATTGATTGCAGGACTAGTTGAATGGGCAAAAGCATCTGGGGAGATAAAATCATTTATAGGGGGGGTCAATATTGACAATATGGCTTCAATTATGGTGATGGAAAAAAATGGTTTTACTTTTCATCAGTCTGAAGGAATAACCAATACTCTATTTATGCAGTTAGAACTCGATAAGCCAACTATGAGTAGAAGTAAATTCAATTAATAAGTTTTCTAGCTAACCTGAACTCTGCTTACAGAGTTCAGGTGATTTGGACAAAATCTACTTACTTCTTTTAATGACTTGTCTCTGTGAATCACTGCTCGCTAACGTTAACAATTGTGGCAGAAAACGTATCTCTTGACTCGCAATGTCAATTTGCTCTAATAATATTTGTTCTAAAATATTATCTGTTGTCAGTGGGTTCGCTAGGACGACCCTAAATACCACCGCTTTAATATTGAGTATGTTAGGTTCAGGGTTTATTCGAGTACGTGAGACAAATGAAGATCCTTGTTCTCGTTGACGTTTTTGTATAAATTTAGTGAGCCCATCTAAGAGACGATTATATTCGATAAGGCGTAGTGTGTCCCCTGAGTGTCGAGCATCTTGCATGGCTATTTGCACTTTTTTAGGGACGTAACGATAGGTTAATAAGCAGAGCTCAGGCTCTGAGACAAGTTCGAATGCATCGTGTTTATGGATTAATTGAGCAAATCGACGGGCTTTTTCTAGGCTATTATTGATCAATATTTCATAACCATCACGACCAATGATTTGCAAACAAGCATGAACTAACATGGCCATACCGGGCCGTGATCCTTCCAATGTCTGGCTGCCTAAGTCTTTGGACCCCTTGCGTAAAATATATTCAGCGTGGTGTTTAATGGCGTTAGCAAATGTGGGATCTTTGAAGATCACCATGCCTGCCCCCATTGGCACATACATCTGTTTGTGCGCATCGATAGTGACAGAATCTGCTCTCTCAATACCTTTGAGAAGGTGGCGATACTTGTTGGATAACAAAGAAGCGCCTCCCCAAGCGGCATCAATATGAAAATGACAATCGAGCATTGTGGCCAAATCGGCTAATTCATCTAATGGATCGATATTGCCTGTTTCAGTGGTCCCAGCAACACCAACAATGGCAAGCACCTTTATGTTTTGGTTGGTGAGTTCTTCCGCTGTGAGCCGCATTTTTACCACATCAACCTTATTATTAGATGAAGTGGGAATTGGAATAATATTATCTCGGCCTATGCCCAATAAGTCGGCTGTTTTAGCCAATGAATAATGACCACGTTCTGATACTAAAATGGCTAGATCGTCATAACCGTAATGACGTAACCCTTTGATTAAGCCTTGTGCGGCAATGCCTTTAAAGTCACCATCAGCTTTTAGTACTTGATTGCGAGCCGTCCATAATGCGGTGATATTCGCCACGGTTCCCCCTGAGCAAAAGGCCCCTAAAGACACGTCTGCACTATGCATCCAACTTTGATAGAAATCATCATTTTGATCATAAATAAGGTGATGCATCATACCGAGAACTTGACGTTCAAGTGGGGTAAAGGCCTTGGAGGTTTCAATTTTGACGAGGTTTTGATTTAGGCCGACCATCATCTTAGAAAGTGGTAACACAAAGTAAGGCAGCGCAGAGGTCATGTGGCCGATAAAACTGGGCGATGAGGTATGCACCGAGTGAGCCACTAAGGTTTTCATCATCTCATCGGCATAATCTGAGATAAACTGAGGCGCTGTAGGTATTCGATGTTGTTGAAAATCAAGTTCAATTTCTAATAGTGGTTTTTCGACTGCAACGAGACTTGCTTGCAAGAAGCCCATTAGATTTTGTGAGATATTTTTCTCAATGACACTTAAGGTCGAATCAGGGGCTTCGGGTACGGTAAAAATTCGCAGTAGCGCCTCTTCAGAAGCCGTTGCTTTTCTTAATGTCATCGGAAATACCCGCCTGTTATAGGATTGCTGACTTAATGAGATCACTCATCAAAAGCAGTATCCCCAAAATGGAGAGCTACTTTACTTGATGCGCTTTAGTGCATCAAGTGACAAAGTTAAATTGCTAATGTGTTTGTGTAGGCCAACAGATTTGATTGAACGAGAAATAGGGTTGTTTTCCTATTTTTCCTTGGTGCATTGTTTTAGGTTCATGGCATAGAGTGCGGCAATGTTCCTTGAACAGGCCTGCAAGTTATGTTTGACATTGGCAAGTGCCTCTTCCAGTGGCATAGCTCTAGGGGTAATAGAGAATAGATTATGAATGCCATGATCAAGTAACACATTGACACTGACACTGCCTGCAATGGCGATAACAGGAATTTGCGCTGAGGCTTTCTTTAAATGAATCGGGAGCAATAACTATTTTCATTGGTGTTCCTATGGTAGAGCGTTGCGTTATATTTAATGACATTGACTTATATTTTCTTTGATCATGACAATGCCAGGAAGCAATGAATGTGCTTGAAGTCTGCCACTGCTCGATATGCTGAACATCTGCTCCTGCATTTTGAAGTGGTGTTGGTATTAGTTGGGTTTATCATTTCTGTCCTTTACTCGCTTATTTGATACCCTTAACGTTAATAGTTTGCTGTCTTTAAGTTAATAACTGTATGTTATTCATAGGTAAAAAGGAAAATATAACAAAGGGAAAGTAGAAGTGTGATTTACATCACTTAATGATTTTTTAAGGTTAGCCATACTCGCTATAGTAGTGAGAATCGTTCTCAAAAATAAAGTTGAACAATGATTAATGTGATTGTGTCATTTATTAGTTTGGGCTTTTATCACATAATAGATAATACAATTGAAAACTATTATCGTTTATAATACGCAGTGATGGTCGCTCTATTGCATGTGATTTTATCGGTAGACAATAGCGGCACTGCACAAGCTAAGTCTGGTATAAATGGTAATGAATTCTTTGAAAAACAATGACAAAAGGTCAACAGGCCCTAGGTAAAAGTATAATGAAATTAAGTGATTTACATCCAGGAGAATATGCCACCATTGCTTTGGTAGGTCAATTGGATCTGCCTTCAGTGGTTAAACGCAAGCTACTTTCGATGGGGATCACACCAAATACTCGTTTCCGTATGCTGAGAAAAGCGCCATTAGGTTCGGGTTTAGAGCTTGATATTCGTGGTAGTCGACTATGTATGCGTCGTGATTTGGCTGACATTATCGAGGTTGTGAAAGTGGTAGAATTAGAGGTGGGAAAGGCGAATGGTTAAGCAGTTTCATTGTGTTACCGTGGGTAATCCGAATGCAGGTAAATCGACGCTTTTTAATGCGCTAACCGGCGCAAATCAACAGGTTGGTAACTGGTCAGGGGTGACGGTAGAGAAGAAAACAGGTCAGTTTACACTTAATGATACCGATGTTTATCTTACCGACCTTCCTGGCATTTACGACTTACTCCCTGCTGGCAGCAGTTGTGATTGTTCTCTTGATGAGCAAATTGCACAACAATACCTTGTTGAGCAACGTATTGATGGGATTATCAATTTAGTTGATGCAACGAATATCGAAAGGCATCTTTACCTGACGGTTCAACTGCGTGAGTTGGGGGTGCCCATCGTTGTGGTACTCAATAAAATTGATGCAGCTAAAAAACAGGGAATAGAAATCGATACGGCCAAGATGAGTGACACCTTAGGGTGTCCTGTGGTCAGTGTTTGTTCTCGCGATGTAGGAGATATTGAGAAAGTTAAAAATCAAGTGATCGCTTTACTTGAAGGCAAAGTTTCCGGTACGCCGTTAATGTTAGGATACGATGCTCAAATTGAAACGGGCGTTAGCTCACTTTTATCTCATGATGAGAAGCTCAGTCGTGGTCGTGCGTTAGCCATCTTGGCAAATGGCTCTGGTTGCGGATCTGCTGCAGAAAATCCGATACAAAATGAGGTTAACGTATGTTCCGATTCATTAGCGCGTCAAGGCCAAGATATTGAAATAATGGTTGCTACAACGCGTTTTGATTTTGTTCAACATGTGTATCATTCTTCGGTTGCTGCCCATGGAGCCGAAACCGTCAGTGATAAGCTTGATAAGTTGATCTTGCACCCTGTGGCGGGTGTCCCTGTTTTTCTCTTCATTATGTATTTGATGTTCATGTTTAGTATCAATGTGGGGAGTGCGTTTATTGACTTTTTTGATATGACCGCTGGGGCACTTTTTGTCGATCATCTTGGTGCGTTGATGTCTAGTCTAGGTTCGCCTACTTGGTTAGTGACGATTATTGCTGGTGGTGTGGGGCAAGGCATCCAAACTGTTGCCACTTTTATTCCCGTTATTGCTGCTTTGTTTTTAGCGCTTTCGGTGTTAGAAGGTTCAGGTTACATGGCTCGGGCGGCGTTTGTTGTCGATGGCCTCATGCGCAGGATCGGTCTACCTGGAAAGGCATTTGTGCCTATGATCGTTGGCTTTGGTTGTTCAGTACCTGCCATTATGGCGACCCGCACGTTGGGCAGTGAACGTGAGCGAATTGTTACCGGCATGATGGCACCGTTTATGTCATGTGGGGCACGTCTACCAGTTTACGCATTATTTGCGGCCGCATTTTTTCCTGAATCAGGGCAAAATTTAGTTTTCTTGCTTTATATTATTGGTGTACTCGCCGCGGTTGGCACAGGTTTGTTATTGCGCTCAACGCTGCTCCCTGGTACCAGTAGTGCAGTGGTGATGGAATTACCGAGTTATGAGAAACCTAAATTTAAAACGGTGTTAAATCGTACCGCCAAGCGCACTAAAAGCTTCATTCGTGGCGCAGGTAAAACCATCGTGATCGTAGTGACCTTATTGAATTTTGTTAATGCTATCGGGATTGATGGCACCTTTGGCCATGAAGACAGTGCTGAGTCAGTATTGAGTGTGGTAAGCCAAAAAATAACCCCTTTCTTTGCACCTATGGGCGTAGAGCAGAAGAATTGGCCTGCGACAGTCGGAATTATCACGGGTATTTTTGCTAAAGAAGCAGTGGTGGGCACATTAAACAGTTTGTATAGCACCCCCGTCGATGGAGAAGAGGCGTTGACGCCTTTCATTGAAACACTCAATGACGCAATCGCAACCATTCCTGACAACCTGTTTGGGATCCAACTTGATGATCCGCTTTCTTTGTCTGTAGGCGATCTTTCTTCAGTAGAGACGGCATCGGCTGAACTTGAGGTTGATACATCAACATTTACCGCACTTCAAGCTGGATTTTCTGGCGTCACGGCGGCATTTTCTTACTTACTTTTCATTTTACTTTACACACCTTGTGTGGCAGCAATGGGAGCGTTAGTCGGTGAGTTTGGTGGTCGTTGGGCTGCTTTTGCAGGCGTGTGGACATTTGCATTAGCCTACGGAACAGCGACGGTTTTTTATCAGGCAGCAACATTCACATCGCATCCGTTGCAGTCAGGTTTATGGATTGGTTTCTTTGTTTCTGCGTTAGTTATTTTCTATCTGTGGTTGAAGCGCAAAGCGAAACGGGCGCAAACCATAATTCCAGGGGTTAAGATCATTATGGAATAGCATTTTACTGCCTCTAATCGGATTAAAAAGCAGCGTTTATCGCTGCTTTTTTGTTTTATTAAGCTTAGTGTTAATTATTTCTGTATCAAGCGTTGTATCTCGGTGTGAGATATAGGATGATATTTTTAATCACATCAAAATATATTGTTCTTTAAGAGGGATCACATGAGCCATGTGGACAGCGAAGTTCGTCCTAGTAACTTCATTCGTAGTATTGTAAATGAAGATCTTGAAAGCGGTAAGCATACTAGTGTGCATACTCGTTTTCCACCTGAGCCAAATGGTTTTCTTCATATTGGTCACGCTAAATCTATCTGCTTGAATTTTGGCATAGCAAAAGATTATAACGGTCAGTGTAATTTACGTTTCGATGATACCAATCCTGAGAAAGAAGATATTAATTATGTTCATTCCATTCAGGAAGACGTGACATGGTTAGGTTTTCAATGGGATGGTGATATTCGTTATTCATCTAACTATTTTGATAAGCTGCATCAATACGCGATAGAGTTGATCACTAAAGGGTTAGCCTATGTCTGTTTTCTCAATGCTGATGAGACTCGTGAATATCGTGGTACATTAACAGAGCCTGGTAAGGACAGTCCTTATCGGGATGTGTCTGTCGAAGAGAACCTTGAGCTGTTCGAAAAAATGCGTAAAGGCGACTACAAAGAAGGTGAATGTTCACTTCGCGCTAAAATCGATATGGCGTCATCTTTTATGTGTATGCGAGATCCGATTATTTATCGTGTCCGTTTTGCCCACCACCATCAAACGGGTGATAAGTGGTGCATTTATCCTATGTATGACTTTACGCATTGTATTTCAGATGCGATTGAGCATATTAGCCATTCTTTGTGTTCATTAGAGTTTCAAGATAACCGCCGTTTGTATGATTGGGTATTGGACAACTTACATGATTTTCAGACACCAGACCGCACACGGCAATATGAATTCTCTCGGTTAAACCTTGAATACACCTTAATGTCTAAACGTAAACTAAATGATCTTGTGGTGCGTAACCTTGTTCAAGGTTGGGATGACCCACGTATGCCAACGATAGCAGGTCTTCGTCGCCGTGGTTATACAGCGGCCTCTATTCGTGAATTTTGCTTACGCATCGGCGTCACTAAGCAAGAAAACATGATAGAAGTGGCGATGCTAGATGCATGTATCCGTGAGGAGCTTAATGATAAAGCACCGCGTGCTATGGCTGTGATCCATCCGGTTAAAGTGATCATTGAAAATTACCCTGAAGGTCAAATCGAGACTTTGAATGCTCCGGTGCACCCGAGTCACGACGTGATGGGAACGCGTGAGTTAGCATTTGGTCGCGAGATTTATATTGATGCTGATGATTTTCGTGAAGAGGCCAATAAAAAGTACAAGCGTTTAGTGCAAGGTAAAGAGGTGCGTTTACGTAACGCCTATGTGATCAAAGCTGAGCGTTGTGATAAAGATGCTGACGGTAATATTACCACGATTTACTGTCACTATGATGACGAAACATTAGGGAAAAACCCCTCAGATGGTCGTAAAGTCAAAGGGGTGATTCATTGGGTTGAAGCGACAACGGCTAAACCGGCAGAATTTCGTCTTTATGAGCGTTTATTTACCGATCCCAACCCAGCTGCTGCGGAGACGGTTGATGAGGTTATTAATCCTAATTCCTTGGTGATCGCTCATGGTTTGGTGGAAGCCAATCTTGTTAATGCAGAAGCTGAACATGCTTATCAGTTTGAGCGTGAAGGTTACTTCTGCGCCGACAGTAAAGATTCAACGGCAGACAGTTTAGTCTTCAATTTGACGGTTGCCTTAAGAGATTCATCACAGTAATTATCATTTGATGATATTACCGTAAAAAGGCTTTAGCGTTTGCTAAAGCCTTTTTTACATCTGTTTATGACTGATGTATTGGACCTAGCCCCATGCTCCATAATATGACGCTTGAAGCCATCAGAGCAACGAGTAACACTAAGCCTGCTGTCACAACCGAACTTGCGTAAATAAATCCTTTTTCTTCCGGGATATTCATAATAATAGGGACACCAGTATAAAGCAGATAAACTGAATAAGTTAACCCAAGTAGGCCCACGAGCATGACAAACCATATCGCAGGATAAAATGCGGCTAAGCCAACCATAAACAGTGGTGTTGCGGTATAGGAGGCGAGCTCTAACGCTTGCGTAAAACTGGGATCGGCATCAAAGGTCTTTGCCATCCAAAATGACAGGTAGGCTAAGGCTAATACGCCTGCAATCAATCCAAAGTACATGCCTACAGACATTAATATAGCGCTTTGTTGTGTTAAGAATAGTGGCTCACCAACCCCTAAATTCCAGCCTATTTCTGTGGAGGCAATAAAAGTGCAGATCACAGGAATGAGTGCAACTAATAACACATGACTCAGACTGCTTTTTAGTGCCTCATGATTTTGCTCAATTGCGTGCCACTCTTCTTTTGGGTGTGTGTATAACCCCATTAAGTGATTCAATATCATTATAATTATCCTTGTTTAGCTTAACTTTTTTGCTCGCCAAACTGCAGACGAACCCTTGACACTCAAATACGATGATTATTGTTTTTTGAGTATTGGCCTTTGGTCATTGCCAAAGACCGTACGGCTCACGACACCTCACCTATCAATGTTCAGTGAACATATAGGGATGCTACAAGCTTATTTATTGAACAAAAAAGGGGGCGAGTCAAGCAACTTTGTTGTTTACTTGTTAAATTCAATCTATTTGATAACGTTAATCAGGTAAACTTTATTTTTATAGACAAGTAGATAAAATAAAAAAGGGATAAATATGCCATTATTTCAGCTTGAGTAACCAGTACATGTTCGAGTGAGATAATTTTTCCCTGAAGATGTTAAAGATCACGATAGCGCTCTATTTCGCGAAACGATATCCTGATAAAATAGCCCTAGCGGATTAACTCTTCATCATCTTAAGCAGAAGTATGTACTCAGAATTATTAGCTCCAATACACGCCTTTCTTAAATGTGACACACCCGATAGCTGGATTGCAGCTGCAATCAAGCCTGAAAATTTAGCTACTTTATTAATCGATCACTGTAATTGTGAGTTAAAAGCAGCGCAAACCGCGATGTTTTTGATGAGAAAGTATGCTCTTGATAAGGACAGTGGCACACTTTTGTTGCAATGGGCCAAACCGTATGAAGACTTTGTGTATGGCAAAGATAGTAACGTCGCCGATTTTTTAGTCAACAACAGTAAAAAAAATGATGTCGCCATTGAATTTGTTGCTAAGCAAGGCTTTGAGCAGGGGAGTGTGCTAATCAGTAAAATGGTCAGACTTATCAAAGAAGAGTTTCATCATTTTGAGCAAGTATTAGCGATTATGCATGCAAGGAATATTCCTTATGAAAATCGCAGGGCGGGACGATATGCAAAAGGAATGATGAAATTGGTGCGTACTCATGAGCCTGCCAGCATGATAGACAAATTGATTATTGGGGCTTTTATTGAAGCGAGATCGTGTGAACGCTTTGCTAAACTTGCGCCGCATTTGGATGAAGTGCTTAATAAATTCTATGTTTCTTTATTACGTTCTGAGGCGAGGCATTACCAAGATTATTTAGTATTAGCTGAAGCAATAGCCACTGTCGATATCAGTGAGCGGGTGGCTATTATTGGAGCACGAGAGGCAGAGCTTATCACTGCAATTGATCATGAGTTTAATTTCCACAGCGGTGCCCAAGGGGTCGAGAAAGACTAGAGAGCCGACTCAGTTACCAGTGGCCTGCTTGATAGATTGATGTTATTAGCACTGACACTAAGCACACTGGTTTGTTCATACCAGTCGCCAACGACAATTCGCTTTTTTGCAATGCCAGAGTGGGTTTCAATAATATGTACATTAGGTCGATGAGTATGGCCATGGATCATTTGTACACTGTTTGTTTGCTCCAGCAATGCATTGACGGCCTCAGTTTCTACATCCATGATGTGTACACTTTTACGCTGGTTGCTTTGCGTACTCTTATCGCGGATATTACGAGCAATGTTCCTGCGAGTTTGCTGAGGCAGCTTACAATAGAGCCATTTTGCCAATGTTAGGTTTCTAAAGCACCTGAATCTCTGATAGGCCTTATCTAGCGTACATAAACTGTCACCATGAAGAATAATGGTTGGTACGCCATACAAATTCAGTGAGTGAATTTCGGGTAATAATATCATTCCAGATTGTTTTGCGTATGCATTGCCGATAAGAAAATCTCTGTTGCCATGGAGATAGTAAATAGGCAGGCGAGTAGAGATAACTTTTAGCTTTGCTGCCAGTTCAAGTGCAAAAGGCTCAGCAATGTCATCACCAATCCACACTTCAAAGAGATCCCCTAAAATATACAGGGCGTCGACATCATTGAGTTCTGTATCAAGGAAGTGAGTGAATGCGGTAGTGATATCAGGGCGATCAGCCGCTAAGTGCAGATCGCCAATAAAAAGTGTACGCATTAAACAGACTTATTCAGCGTCAGTCATGGTGACTTTTTCGATAATCACGGCTTCAAGAGGCACATCTTGATGCATGCCATTATTACCAGTGTTAACCGTTTTGATTTTATTGACAACATCCATACCAGCAGTGACTTTACCAAATACACAGTAACCCCAACCTTGAGCAGTCTCAGATGTAAAATCAAGGAAAGTATTATCGTTAATGTTGATAAAGAACTGAGCAGTTGCTGAATGTGGATCAGAGGTTCTTGCCATTGCCACAGTACCAATCACATTAGATAAACCATTATTGGCTTCATTTTTGATGGTTTCACCATTTTCTTTTTGGGTCATATCTTCAGTAAATCCGCCACCTTGGATCATGAAACCGTCAATAACTCGGTGAAAAATAGTGCTATCAAAGAAGCCTTCTTTAACATATTTAGTGAAATTAGCTGCTGTGTTTGGGGCTTTTTCTGTTTCGAGAGTGAGGACGATATCACCGTGATTGGTATGAAGCGTGATCATGATTAGATTCTCATATGGGGAAAATATAAATAGTGACAGGATTCTAACGTAAATACACAGGGGCTTAAAGTGCTAAGCATGAATAATCACACCGCTAAGGCTTAAAACTAATGGAAGCACCTGTTTGCCAATGATAGACTAGTTGACCATTTTATTTGTTTTTCGTAGAAGAGAATATCGATGTTGAAGCTATACAACAGCCTGACCCGCCAAAAAGAGGAATTCAAACCATTACAGCCCGGTAAAGTGGGTATGTATGTGTGTGGGATCACCATCTATGACCTATGTCATATTGGTCACGGGCGTACTTTTGTTGCTTTCGACATGATTGTAAGGTATTTACGTTATTCAGGTTTTGACGTCAATTTTGTACGTAACATCACCGATGTTGACGATAAAATCATTAAGCGCGCTGCTGAAAATAATGAAAGCTGTGACTCACTGACGGCACGTTTGATTGGTGAAATGCACCGAGATTTTGATTCGTTAAATATGCACCGCCCTGATATAGAACCAAGAGCGACCTTACATATTGCTGACATCATCGAGATGGTGACAACACTTATCGACAAGGATCATGCTTATGTGTCAGCGAATGGTGATGTCTTGTTTAGTGTTACGTCATATCCACAATATGGGCGTTTGTCAGGGCAAGATTTAACCCAGCTTCAAGCAGGAGCGCGTGTTGAAGTTGAAGACACCAAACGCGATCCTATGGATTTTGTGTTATGGAAAATGTCTAAGCCCGGTGAGCCTACATGGGAGTCGCCATGGGGGCCTGGACGTCCAGGTTGGCATATCGAATGCTCTGCCATGAACAGTAAGCATCTTGGTCAACATTTCGATATTCATGGCGGTGGCTCAGATCTTCAGTTTCCTCATCATGAAAATGAAATTGCACAATCTTGCTGTACTCATAATACTCCCTATGTCAATTATTGGATGCACACAGGCATGGTGATGGTTGATAAAGAGAAAATGTCTAAATCTCTTAATAATTTTTTTACTATTAGGGATGTATTGGCGCATTATGATCCTGAAACTATTCGTTACTTTCTGCTGTCTGGTCATTATCGTAGCCAATTAAATTATTGTGAAGATAATCTTAAACAAGCGAAGTCGGCATTAGCGCGTTTATACACAGCACTTAAAGATTTGGATTTAACGGTGGCGCCCGCAGCTGCTGAGGGTTACGTGTCTACGTTTACGTTGGCGATGGACGATGATTTTAATACACCGGAAGCGTATTCTGTTTTATTTGATATGGTGCGTGAGATAAATAGCTTGAAAATCACCGATCTTGCTCAAGCATCAGCCCTTGCTGTGCGCTTAAAAGAGTTAGCTGGGGTGCTTGGTTTATTAGAGCAGGATGTGAGCACTTTTTTTAAAGGTGAACATAATGATGATGAAGTGGCTCAGGTTGAAGCACTTATCGTTGAGCGTAATAGAGCGAGAGTTGAAAAAGATTGGCCTGCTGCTGATGTTGCCCGTGATGGGTTAGCTGCGTTAGGTGTGATCTTAGAAGATGGTCCTAATGGCACCACATGGCGTAAAAAGTAAATGGGTTAATACATAAAAAGCCTGCTGTTGCAGGCTTTTTATGTCAGGAACATTGATGCCACTTCACACTCCATGGATGGAAAGGTGTGGTGTTTAAATGCCGATGTGTGGTCCGGTCATACGTTGAGCAACATGTAGTTTGTTAGCACTGTGCCTAATCGTGATACTTCTCTGCAGCTGACAGTGTATTTTCTAACAGGCTTGCAATGGTCATGGGACCTACACCGCCAGGCACTGGCGTGATAAAACGGGCATGTTGAGCAGCAACATCATATTGAACATCACCAACAAGTGTACCATCTTCGAGACGGTTAATGCCCACATCGATCACTAAAGCGCCCGGTTTAATCCAATGCCCAGGAATAAACCCTGGTTTACCGACTGCGACCACCACAATATCGGCTTGTTTGACTTTTTGTTCGAGATTGCGGGTAAATCGATGGCACGTTGTTGTGGTACAGCCTGCAAGTAAAAGCTCCAGACTCATTGGGCGACCGACAATATTTGATGCACCTACAATGGTGGCATCTAAGCCATAAGTATCAATCCCAGTTGATTTAATCAGGGTCATTATCCCCATTGGGGTACATGAGCGTAAAACCGGTATGCGTTGCGCGAGCCGACCGACATTATAAGGGTGAAAGCCATCGACATCTTTATCTGGTCGAATGCGTTCGATAACCTTGGATTCTTCAATATGAGCAGGAAGGGGCAGCTGAATTAATATTCCATCGATTGCAGGATCTTGATTGCATTCATCGATGAGTGAAAGTAATTGGGCTTCAGAGGTACTTGACTCTAAATCGTATGAGCGTGATAAAAACCCCACTTCTTCACAGGCACGTCGCTTACTGCCGACATAGATTTGAGAGGCTGGATCTGCACCGACTAAGATCACTGCTAAACCTGGTACTCTTTTGCCTGCTTCTTTGCGGGCAGTTACTTTATCTTTGAGCTGTATTCGAATGGATTGAGCAATGGCTTTACCATCGATTCTTTGAGCTGTCATCTAGGGTGGATATCCTTTATAAGGCGCGATAATGAAAATCGATAACATGTTAACAGGCCAAGGCGGTGGTGTCATTTAATAACCTAGGTAACAATCAGTTCTTATATGCGGATAATTTCGAACGAATAGGTGATGGGGTTACCTAGCGTAAATTAATCGCTTTGTGATTGGTTTTTCGCTCGTTTTATACTCTTTAGTCGGTAAAGTGAGCAAGTGTTATTGCTTTATAAAAAAATCGTTGACGCATCTAGGGTGAAAAGATAAGATGCGCTCCGTTCTCAAGCATAAGCCTTATTAAACTTGCTTAAGAAAGAAATCGATTGATAAAGTAATGATTACTTCTATCTGACATCGGTGATTAGCGCAGCCCGGTAGCGCATCTGGTTTGGGACCAGAGGGTCAGAGGTTCGAATCCTCTATCACCGACCAATATTGTTTATTTGCTGTATGTAGTGAATAAAATGAAAGATACAAATTTTATGATAAAGCATAAAATTTGAGTAAAAACTAATTTTTTAGCGCCCGTAGCTCAGTTGGATAGAGCACCCGCCTTCTAAGCGGGTGGCCGCAGGTTCGAATCCTGCCGGGCGCACCAAATCAGTGGTGATTGTAGCTCAGTTGGTAGAGTCCCGGATTGTGATTCCGGTTGTCGTGGGTTCGAACCCCATCAGTCACCCCATTTCTTCGTAAGAAAGTAAAAAAAGCGACCTAAGGTCGCTTTTTTTACATCTTAAATTCACGTTTTGTGGTCGACTCTGCAGTAAAGCGTCGTTATAATGTCTCGTCTTGATAATGATTAATGATTGAGTGACTAGGACCTAAATTCAGAAAAAATGAATTGACTGGTTAATTTCTAATATCAAGAAACGAATACTTTAATAGTTGAAAATTCGACTATTACACAGGACGTTAGACTTATTTTGAGGTAAGAAAATGCAAGTTTCAGTTGAAACAACACAAGGCCTAGAGCGCCGTCTGACCATTTCTGTTCCTGCTGAGCAGATTGAAAAAGCTGTAAACGATAGTTTAAAAAACGAAGCTAAGCGCGCTCGTCTTCCAGGTTTCCGCCCAGGAAAAGTACCTGTCAGTGTCATCAATAAGCGTTATGGTACTGCGATTCGTCAAGATATTACTGGCGAAGTGATGCAGCGTAATTTCGTCGAAGCGATCATTGCTGAAAAATTAAACCCAGCAGGTGCACCTACATTTGTGCCAGGTGAATCAGACACAGATAGCTTTCAGTTTGTTGCTGTTTTTGAAATCTACCCACAAGTTGAGTTGCAAGGTCTTGATGCGATAGTGGTTGAAAAACCCACTTCTGATGTGACTGAGTCTGACGTCGATACCATGATTGAAACATTGCGTAAGCAACATGCAACGTATGAAGCCGTTGAACGTGCTGCTGCAGATGGTGACAAAGCGAAAGTTAACTTCGTTGGTTCTATTGACGGTGAAGAGTTCGAAGGTGGTAAAGCTGACGATTTCGAACTTCAATTAGGTTCTGGCCGCATGATCCCAGGTTTTGAATCCGGGGTTGAAGGTCATAAAGCAGGTGAAGAGTTTGATATTGATGTGACTTTCCCTGAAGATTACCATGCTGAAAACTTGAAAGGTAAACTGGCTAAGTTCACCATTACTTTGAACCAAGTTCAAGCGGCTAACTTACCTGAAGTGAATGATGAATTTGCCACACTTTTCGGTATCGCTGAAGGTGGCTTAGTAGCACTTAAAGCTGAAATTAGTAAAAATATGGCTCGTGAACTTGAACAAGCACTTAAAGCCAATGTAAAAGAACAGGTGCTTAATGGTTTACTTGAGCAAAATGAACTTGAATTACCAACGGCATTAGTAGAAAGCGAAGTAGAAGTGTTGCGTAAGCAAGCCATGCAACGTTTCGGCGAACAAGCGGCTAACATGCCTGAACTACCAGCTGATTTATTTACCGAACAAGCTGAACGTCGTGTTAAAGTTGGTTTATTATTGGGTGAAGTCATTAAGACTAATGAACTCAAAGCCGAAGACGAACGTGTTAATGCGCTTATTGCTTCTATGGCTTCTGCATATGAAGATCCAAGTGAAGTGGTTACCTATTACAATGGTAATCAAGAGATGATGCAAAACATGCGTAATGTTGCGCTTGAAGAACAAGCGGTTGAAGCATTGCTAAAAACGGCCCAAGTGACCGAGAAAGTTGTCAAGTTTGAAGAATTTATGAACAAGGCGACCCAACAAGGTTAAGCTTTACTTGACTTAAATGGCAGTTCACCATTTATAATGGCTCGTATGAGGTTCCTCATTCGAGCCGTTTTTATTTAGGGATAATAAATAATGCAAAATGCACCAGAATCAGTACTAAATGCACTCGTTCCTATGGTGGTTGAACAAACCGCTAAAGGTGAGCGTTCATACGATATCTATTCTCGTTTACTTAAAGAGCGTGTCATCTTCTTAGTGGGTCAGGTTGAAGAGCATATGGCTAACCTTATTGTGGCTCAGCTATTGTTTTTAGAATCAGAGAATCCAGATCAAGACATTTCTCTTTATATTAACTCTCCAGGAGGCTCGGTCACTGCAGGTATGGCTATTTATGACACCATGCAGTTCATTAAGCCTAATGTCAGTACTGTGTGTATTGGGCAAGCGGCAAGTATGGGGGCTTTTTTACTCGCCGGTGGGGCGAAGGGTAAGCGTCATTGTTTACCTAATTCACGTGTTATGATCCATCAACCACTGGGTGGTTTTCAAGGTCAGGCTTCTGACATTGCGATACATGCGCAAGAGATCCTTGGCATTAAAAACAAATTAAACCAAATTTTGGCCGATCATACCGGTCAGCCTTTGGAGGTTATTGAGGGTGACACAGACCGTGATAACTTTATGAGCGCAGCACAAGCTGCTGAATATGGCTTAGTTGACTCAGTGTTTGAGCAACGGGGCTGATTTTTATCTTTGGCTGAGCTATGATAAGTGTAGGCTGTAGGTGATTTAGACGGTAGTGCAGACTGTTCAAGAGGTAGAGTAATGAGTGATAACAAAAGTACAGGTGATAGTGGGAAACTACTCTACTGCTCTTTTTGTGGTAAGAGCCAACATGAGGTGAGAAAACTCATTGCAGGCCCTTCAGTGTACGTTTGCGATGAGTGTGTAGAGCTTTGCAACGACATCATCAGGGAAGAGATTAAAGAAATCTCACCTAAGCAAGATCAAGATAAGTTACCAACTCCACATGAGTTAAGAGCGCATTTAGACGATTATGTCATAGGACAAGACAAGGCCAAAAAAGTGTTGTCGGTTGCGGTATATAATCACTATAAGCGTTTAAAGAATGCGGATCCTAAACAGGATGTAGAGCTTGGTAAGAGTAACATATTGCTAATTGGTCCTACAGGTAGTGGTAAAACCTTATTAGCAGAAACACTTGCGCGTTTATTGAATGTTCCTTTCACCATGGCCGATGCAACTACGCTGACTGAAGCGGGTTATGTGGGTGAAGATGTTGAAAATATCATTCAGAAATTACTGCAAAAGTGTGATTATGATGTTGACAAGGCACAACGAGGCATCGTTTATATCGATGAGATTGACAAAATCAGTCGTAAGTCGGACAACCCGTCAATTACCCGTGATGTCTCTGGTGAAGGTGTACAGCAAGCTTTGCTTAAGCTGATTGAAGGGACTGTTGCAGCTGTGCCTCCTCAAGGTGGGCGTAAACACCCACAGCAAGAGTTCTTACAAGTAGATACTTCTAAGATCCTCTTTATCTGTGGTGGTGCATTCTCTGGGTTAGAGAAAGTGATTCAACAACGTGCTCACACGGGAACCGGTATTGGTTTTAGTGCACAAGTTAAAGGTGAAGACGATAAGGCGACAATCTCTGAAACCTTAATGCAAGTCGAGCCTGAAGATTTGGTTAAATACGGGTTAATTCCAGAGTTTATTGGACGCCTTCCTGTGCTTGCTACACTGGCTGAGCTTGACGATGAGGCGTTAGTACAGATATTATCTGAGCCTAAGAATGCCTTGACTAAGCAATTCTCAGCGTTGTTCGAAATGGAAGAGGTAGAACTTGAGTTCCGTGAAGATGCGCTTAAAGCGATAGCGGTCAAAGCCAAGACACGTAAAACTGGTGCGCGTGGTCTCCGTTCTATCGTTGAGGGGATCTTACTTGATGTTATGTATGATCTTCCTTCTATTGATAATGTGGCCAAAGTGGTTATAGATGAATCAGTCGTTAATGGGGAGTCGACGCCGATCCTCATTTACGAAAATAGTGAATCTAAAGCGGCAGGCGCTGAACAATAATTCAGCGAACCCCTCATAAGTTGAAAAACTGGAGCCTATATGGCTCCTTTTTTATACTCTCGGCTTATTAAATGGCTATTAGCTATTGAAACCAATCAATTCATCCCAATATACTGATGAGTATTATCAGCAAACGGAATCGAGCTATGACACAAGAGAGTGAAGCGCGAATCGAACTACCCGTACTGCCACTAAGAGATGTTGTGGTGTATCCCCATATGGTCATTCCGTTATTCGTAGGACGGGAAAAGTCTATTCGTTGTCTGGAAACAGCGATGGAGCAAGACAAACAAATTATTTTAGTTGCTCAGCGAGATGCTGAGCAGGACGAGCCAAGTACCGATGACATTTTTGAGGTAGGCACAGTCGCATCAATTTTACAGTTATTAAAACTGCCTGATGGCACGGTTAAAGTGTTGGTCGAAGGCGTCAAGCGCGCACGTATTGAAAAATACACAGATGAAGAGTCATTTTTCGTTGCGACAGCCCTGTACCTCGAGTCTGAGCCAATGGCTGAGAAAGAAGAAGAAGTACTGGTACGTTCTGCTGTAGGGCAATTTGAAGGTTACATCAAGCTTAATAAGAAAATCCCTCCTGAAGTACTTACTTCATTATCGGGCATCGATGAAGCGCCGCGTTTAGCCGATACCATGGCTGCGCACATGCCGCTTAAGCTTGAAGATAAGCAATCTGTCTTGGAGATGGTTGATGTTTCTGAGCGCCTTGAATATTTGATGGCGATGATGGAGTCAGAAATTGACTTACTTCAAGTTGAAAAGCGGATCCGTTCTCGCGTTAAAAAGCAGATGGAAAAGAGCCAGCGAGAGTATTATCTTAACGAGCAGATGAAGGCGATTCAAAAAGAGCTTGGGGACATTGACGAATCCCATGATGAATTTGAATCCTTAGCACGTAAGATTGAAGACGCTAAAATGCCTGAAGAGGCCAAAGATAAAGCCACTGCTGAGCTGAACAAATTAAAAATGATGTCACCTATGTCGGCAGAAGCGACGGTGGTTCGCAGCTATGTTGATTGGATGATATCAGTGCCTTGGCATAAGCGTTCAAAAATTAAACGTGATCTAGCCAAAGCGCAAGATTTACTTGATGCAGATCATTTTGGACTTGAAAAAGTCAAAGAACGCATTTTAGAATACCTTGCGGTTCAAAGTCGAGTTAGGCAGCTCAAAGGTCCTATTTTGTGTTTAGTTGGGCCACCAGGGGTTGGGAAAACATCGTTAGGTCAGTCAATTGCTAAAGCCACCGGACGTCAATATGTACGTGTTGCGTTAGGTGGGGTGCGTGATGAGGCTGAGATCCGTGGTCATCGCCGAACTTATATTGGTTCCATGCCGGGTAAAGTCATTCAAAAAATGGCTAAAGTTGGGGTTAAAAATCCACTTTTCTTACTCGATGAAATCGATAAAATGAGTTCAGATATGCGCGGCGACCCCGCATCGGCTTTGTTAGAGGTACTGGATCCTGAACAGAATTCTAGTTTTAGTGACCATTACTTAGAAGTCGATTATGATCTGTCTGATGTGATGTTTGTTGCCACATCTAACTCGATGAATATCCCAGGTCCATTATTGGACCGTATGGAAGTGATCCGTCTTTCTGGTTACACCGAAGATGAAAAACTTAACATTGCTAAGCAGCACTTGTTGCAAAAACAGATCGAACGCAATGGACTTAAGCCTAAAGAGGTGACCGTTCACGATTGTGCCATTATAGGCATTATTCGTTACTACACCCGTGAAGCGGGAGTACGTTCACTTGAGCGTGAGTTGTCGAAAATTTGCCGTAAAGTGGTTAAGCAAATTTTGCTCGATAAGAGTGTTAAACATATTGATGTGACCCAAGACAACCTTAAGTCATTCTTAGGCGTGCAGCGTTGTGATTATGGTAAAGCGGAATCGAATAACCAAATTGGCCAAGTGACGGGACTTGCATGGACTGAAGTTGGGGGTGATTTACTGACCATTGAAGCGACATCAGTGCCAGGCAAAGGTAAGCTTAGTTATACAGGTTCGCTGGGTGATGTAATGCAAGAATCGATTCAAGCTGCCATGACTGTGGTCAGAGCTCGTGTTGATCAATTAGGCATCAATCCTGATTTTTACGAAAAACGAGACATCCATGTGCATGTACCAGAAGGGGCAACGCCCAAAGATGGTCCATCTGCCGGCGCTGCGATGTGCACCGCATTAGTGTCAAGTTTAACCGGTAATCCTGTACGAGCCGATGTTGCCATGACAGGAGAAATTACCCTGCGCGGTGAAGTGCTTCCCATTGGTGGATTGAAAGAGAAACTGCTTGCAGCGCACCGTGGTGGCATAAAAGTGGTGTTGATTCCGAAAGAGAATGAGCGTGATTTGGAAGAGATTCCCGCTAATGTCGTTGCTGATCTGACAATTCATTCAGTGCGTTGGGTGGACGAAGTCTTGAAATTGGCGTTAGAACGTCCAGTTGAAGGCTTTGAAATCGTGAAAAATTTGGGTTAATGCAAAAATACTTACCAATAGCAGTAAAAAAAATGCAAAAAGGGGCTTTTTAAAGTCGTGAGCTGTGGTAGCCTAGGTTAGCAGTTAGCTCACTGTTCTCAAGCCCTTGCGGCAACTGCTTTTGAGCTATTTTTTAATAATATATATTTGCTTTTCCTGTAGAGCTTGAAATTTAATTTCAAGCTTGTTATAAAAGCTTCGTAGACCATTCCAGTGAAGGAGTTGGTTGCGATACAGAAAACTACATTCAAGGGGATGACATGAACAAATCTGAATTAATCGAGAAAATCGCTTCTGGTGCGGACATTACTAAAGCTGCCGCTGAACGCGCATTGAACTCTTTCATTGGGGCTGTTACCGACGGCTTAAAAGATGGCGATAAGATTTCTCTTGTTGGTTTTGGTACTTTTGAAGTGCGTCAACGCGCAGAACGTACTGGTCGTAATCCACAGACGGGTGCAGAAATAAAGATTGCTGCGGCTAATATTCCTGCATTTAAAGCAGGAAAAGCGCTAAAAGACGCTGTCAACTAAGACAGTGTTGGCCTTATCAGGCTTTATACTCTCTTAATGAGCTTCTTATAGAGATAAAGCACTGCTCATTGGCGGTGTTTATCGACAGTAAGTATGGTAAGGATGAGTTGAGCCTTAGCTTGGCTTAGCCTTAATGTTTACGAAAAGGCGCATCTCGAACACCGTGATGCGCCTTTTTATTTTTTTATCGCAACGAGCGAGATATCTAATGTTAGAGAAGATTCGCGAAGGTTCACAAGGCGTGATTGCAAAAAGCATTCTGGTTCTTGTCATACTGTCCTTTGCATTTACTGGTGTGAGTAGTTATTTAGGTTCATCAACAGAGGTTGCTGCAGCGACGGTTAATGGTGAAGATATCAGTGAATCGGCTTTGGAACAGGCTTATCAAAGTGAGCGTGCTCGTTTAGAGCAACAACTCGGTGAAATGTACGGCGCCCTTGCTGCTGATGACAGTTATTTAGCCAGTGTTAAACAAAGTGTTTTAGAACGTCTAGTGTCTGAAAAACTACTTGATCAAAGTGCCGCTGATCTGGGTTTACGAGTGTCTGATGAACAAATTAAAACGGCTATTATGACAGAGCCGGCATTTCAAACTGATGGCCAGTTTGATAATGATCGCTATCAGTCCATTTTACGTCAGTTAGGTTATCAAGCGAATACGTTTAGAAACATGATGCGTACCGACATGACTCGTCGTCAGCTTGTGGCTTCATTAGTGGGTTCTGAGTTTGTTTTACCGGGCGAGACGGATAACCTTGCGGCTATTCAGGGGCAAACGCGTGATCTTCGTTACCATATCGTCGATGCAACACCTTATATTGCTAAAGTTGAGGTAACGGATGAGCAAGCTAAGGCGTTTTACGATACTAACTTAGCCCAGTTCATGAGCCCTGAAACCTTGAGCCTTGAGTATATTGAACTTAATGCAAAAAATATGGCGAAGGATGTGGTTGTCACCGACGAAGAAGCCCAGACTTTCTATGTAGAGAATAAGTCACAATACCTCAAAGCTGAGAAACGTCTTGCCGGCCACATACTGGTGAACATCGGTGATGATGACTCTGCGGCAAAAGCGAAAGCTGATGCCATCTATAAGCAATTACAAGCGGGTGAAGACTTTGCAGAATTGGCCAAAGCAGAATCTGAAGATACCTTTAGTGGTGAGCAAGGCGGACAGCTAGATTGGTTTGAACAAGGGGTGATGGAGCCTGCATTTGATGAGGTATTGTACTCATTATCTAATGGCGAGTATTCTGAGGTGGTTAAAACAAGCTTTGGTTACCACATCATTAAGTTACTTGATGTTCAACCCAGTATAGAATCTCCTTTTGACGAAGTTAAAGCAAAAATCATTACGCAGCTTAAAGAAGATCAGGCGATTGATACTTATCTTGATTTACAGCAAATCTTGGCAGATGTCAGTTACGAAGTGCCAGATACTCTCAATGATGCAGCCAAAGAGTTAGGCGTGAGCGTTAACACCACTGCTGTGTTTACTCGTGATCAAGCGCCAGCCCCTTTTGATAGTCCAAAGGTACTCAAAGCGGCATTTTCTAATAATGTGTTGTTCGATGGCATGAACAGTGATGTGATTGAAGTGGGAGCTAACCATGCGATGGTTATACGTATGAAATCGCATACTCCAGCAGGCACATTAGAGTTTGCTAAAGTGAAATCGAATATTGTTGCACGCTTACAGCAAGAAAAAGCCAATGAAATCGTCAGAGAAAAAGCTCAGACACTCATGGCTTCTTTTCCAGACACTGACGTTAGCTTTAGCACTAAGTTAGCAGCGGGTCGTTTTGACAAAGATATCGATGGAGCCATTATCAATAAGGCATTTCAAATGGCACAGCCTGCTGACACTGCTACGGTCGATACGGTTGCACTTGCTTCAGGTTATGCCGTTATCGTACTCGATAAAGTCAATGCGGCTGAAAAGGCTGATGAGAATATGCTAGGTGCACTTAAGCAAAGGTTAGGTGCTCAATACAGCGAAGGCAGTTATCGTGCACTTATCGCCACATTAAAAGCCAGAGGCGATGTGGTTTACTCCTCTGTACAATAAGACTGGAGTAAGCACTAGGAACAAAAAAGTCAGCATTCGCTGACTTTTTTATGTTTGGAACATTTATGTCACTCTTGTTTAGAATAAAAGCGCCAGGGATAGATATAAATTGACGTTATGTCTGGAGTATTTATCCTGTAGCCCATGAAAGTGTAATAAGCTGGCGACACTTATCACTTAGAGTGAAACTGAGAAAAAGACTGTAATCTTGAAAGCGCCAAGCACTATTGTAGTCAGGCAAGAGGCATGCGATGCTTTTATCAAATAGAAAAACCGTACTTGAAGCTGTGCAAGAGAGAAATTCAATGCGTTGGCCTAACAGAATAAGCTATCGGTTCGGTCATGTTGAACCTGATTAATGTACCCGATGAAGAAACGATAAATCTAGCGTAAAATTTAAACTAAGAGTGTGAACTACCTTGAAAAACACTGTCACAAAAATTCTGCTTCGTATAAAAAAATCAACCATTTTTTCAAAAACAACCATGAAAGATAACAGGCCCTAAGAAAATATTTTTTACTTCTCTAATGTGGTGTACTTCCTATGAAACTAGGAGTTTGATACAATTTAGATTGCCAATGAAGGATTTAAGGTCCTAGGTAATGTTCAACGAATTCTTGACTGTAAAATAAATTATTTATCCCTCACTGAATCGTCAATTTTTTTATAATTTTTTTGTTATAAAGTTAAGATCAGTAAAGCTAAACGTAAAGAGTTAACTAATCATGAAAGCTTGGTATCTACTATATTGCAAGCCTCGCGGTGAGGCGAGGGCTGTACATCACTTAACCCTGCAAAATATTGAGTCATATCTGCCGACTATATGTGAAGAAAAGAAGGTTAAGGGGCAAATTAGCATCAAGCGGATCCCTCTTTTTCCTAGTTATTTATTTATTCATTTTGACCCTCAAGTTACCAGTGTTGCCCGCATCCATTCGACTCGCGGTGTAGGGCGTATTATTGGTTGCAATGAGTCAATGACGCCTATCGATGACACTATTATCCATAGCATTCGCATGCGTGAGCATAAGCTGCTATCTGAATTGCTACCAGCAAGTGAACTCTCAAAGGGATGCCTAGAAAGTTTGGATACGGTAGAACTGAGTTTTGGCGATCCAATTATGTTCACAGACGGACCATTTGCAAAACTTGAAGGGATTTTTGATGAGGCAAATGGTGATAAACGTTGCCATGTATTATTTGAGATTATGGGGCAGAAAAAAAGAGTATCAGTGCCAAGAAATAGCATTAAACCCGTTTGAGTAAGATGGTATTGACAATCGAATAAGTGTGGAGTTGATACCCTATCTTAAGGGATTTATTTTGTGCTGTAATTAGCCATGCCTCGTTTTTATGTTAAGCACAATAGCTGGCTTGTTAAGGTTTTTTTTTGCTGAGGTAGCCATTTGTGAGTCGATGGGTGATATGTACCATGCCAGCTTGCTGTTTTTTTGAATAAACATCAAAATACCCCACGAAACTTAATGACAATTAAATTATCTAGAATGATACCTATCGAGATTTGGTCTGAGTATTGATGGGACTAGTAGGGTAAAAGTACCCCCTTGATGTTTGAGGTTGGATTTTTAATGAGCAGCAATTTTAAATACAATAGCGTATAATGCGTCGCTTATCAAAACTTAGTACCCAATTTATAGTACCAATCAGGCCAATAAATGAGTAGCATTTTGACCCTACCTAATATATTAGAGTCAAGAGAATAAAATAGTAGTAAAAAAATGTGAGTGTCGCTAAGTGCGTCGGGCAATCTGGAAGCCGTAATCCATGGGCGGTAGCGTGTCTGAATACAGTGAGTTTTAGCCTGTAAACGTCCTGTTTTTGAGTCTTTTGTCGATTTAACTAAAGGTTTCTCATTATGGCAAAGCAATCAAAGGTCATTGAAAGGGTGCAAGCTCTGGCTAGAGTGAATGATGATATTGCTGCAATTTGGTTATATGTTCGAGAAGAGAAGAGAAGAGAATATACAGCCAGTTTGAACACCAAGTGATCGAGAATAAGTATTATGACTGAATCCGCGGACACCACAGGTTTGCAGCTTTATTTAGCGCAGTCAGACAATCTGTTATTACTTTAATTAGCTTCAACCTGCAAATTGAGTGTTTTTTTCTCTTTCTCAGCCTTAATCTTAACCTTTTTATTCATTTTTCTAGCTTGTGATTTACTGCACTGTGCTAGATGTTTAGTTCTATCAACGGAGATAATCTGTGTTATTCAAAACCAAAAAAATACTTATAGCAGGTGTCAGCGCACTCGTGTTGTTAAGCTCGCAAGTACAGGCTATTACGCCTTCTCCGCAAATGATAGAACAATTTATGACCTTACCTAAAGCTGAACAGGAAAGGTTGGCTCAGCAATACGGTATTGACCCGTCTATGCTCTCAGGGGAGAATGGTGCACCAAATCAGCTAGAGAATCCCAACCTAGTTGATGAACGACAGCAGTTTGATAAAAGTGGCCAACCTATTTATAACAACAAGCGCAACAATGATCATAATGTTAATTATTATGATAATAATAATGATAATGATGGATATGGCAGAAATGAAAAAGAAAAGCTTAACTTTGATGAAGATAAAGGTGAGTTGAAACGTTTTGGTTATGAGCTGTTTAGAGGTGAACCGACAACGTTTGCACCAGTTTCTGATGTACCAGTTCCCAGTGAGTATTTAGTTGGTCCAGGGGACAATGTTAAAGTTCAACTTTATGGTAAAGATAATGAAGAATACGACCTTGTTATTAATCGTGAAGGGGAAATTCAATTTCCAAAACTTGGAACAATTTCTGCTAATGGGTTAACTTTTTCTGAATTACGGAAAAATTTAACCTTACGTATTAACCAGCAAATGATTGGTATTGAATCCAATATTACAATGGGTAAATTACGTTCTATCCGTATTTTTATTGCAGGTGATGCTTACAAGCCTGGTTCATATACAGTGTCAAGCCTTTCTACTGTTACTCAAGCTTTGTTTGTTGCTGGTGGTGTGAATGAGATAGGCTCTTTGCGTAATATTCAAGTCAAGCGTAATGGTAAACTTGTGGCTAGAATGGATTTGTATGATCTATTGCTGCGTGGAGATGCATCGGGTGATGTTCGGCTACGTTCCGGTGATGTGGTATTTATTCCATCGGTGGGAGGGTTAGTCAGTGTCACTGGTGAAGTACGCCGCCCTGCTATTTATGAGCTTAAAAAAAATGAGACCATGGCGCAAGTTATCGACATGGCTGCAGGTGTTAAACCTGGCGCATACCCAAAGCGGAGCAGCGTTGAGCGTTTCAATGCTAATAGTTTAAAAACTATCTTAAATGTCGATTTAACCTCCAATGCAGGTAAAGCAACCCCAGCGGTAGCAGGCGATGTTATTCGAGTAAAAAGTGCCACAACACAATATGAAGATGCCATTACAGTCGTGGGCGCTGTAGTTAGACCGGGTAAATATCAGTGGTATCAAGGCCAGAAAATAAGTAACTTAATACCTTCCATTTGGGGGGATTTGTCTGTTTCTGCCGATTTAGAATACGCCATTATTATTCGTGAAATAAATAAACAGGGTGATATTCAGATTTATCAATTTTCTCCAGTTAAAGCAATTAACGGTAAAGAGTTGTCTCAAGATTTACTCCTTAATGCGCGTGATAAAATTATTTTCTTTAATTTCAGTGACGAGATTCAAAATCGCTACGAGTTAAATAAGTTAGTTAAAGAGCGAGTTGAAAAGGTTCAATCATTAACAGGTGATTCTTTAGTCAGTAGCGACTTGTTCAGTGAAGGTTTCTCTCAACTCAATAAGAAGAAATTCTCTGCTCGTACTGAATTAGGTGGTGTAGCCCTGAAGCCTAAAGAGGAAGAAGACGAGGTAGTAGTCGCGGCCAAAGCAGTTGAAGCTGAAGTAAACAAGATGTTGATTAATCTTTTTGAGGACATTGACTTAATTAAATTAAGTGGTGTGATGAACCGGGAAGAATTGCTCTACCCTGTGATCAAAAAACTGTCATTCCAAGGTCGAGCGGGGATGGGGGTACAAACAGTTAGAATAAACGGGACTGTTAATCATCCTGGTCTTTATCCTCTAAGCATCAATGCTAGAGTAAAGGATTTAATTGTCGCTGCTGGTGGTTTAGAAGAGGGGGCTTATACCGCTCGAGCAGAGATCACAAGTACATCAACAACGATAAATGGTTCTAAAATCAGTCACAAAAATGTTGCTCTAGATGTAGCTTTACAAGGTGATGAACAACAAAATGTTGTGTTAAAGGAACGTGATATTTTAACAGTGATGACCACTCCTGATTGGCAAGAAAGCAAGTCGATTGAAATTCACGGGGAAGTCAAATTTCCGGGGCAATACAATATACGCCGTGGAGAAACACTTAAAGATGTGATTAATCGTGCAGGCGGGTTTACCGAGTATGCATCCCTTCCCTCTGCAGTTTTTGTGCGTGAGTCTATTCGCCAGCAAGAACAATTAGAAATTAAAAAGCTTGCCAATCAACTACGTCGAGATATCGCCACTCGTGGTGTATCGAAAGATGGTGGTGTGGCCAATTACGCCGATGCACAAAAGATGCTAACAGATCTTGAAACAATTCAAGCGGTAGGGCGTCTAGTAGTTGATTTATCTGCGATTTCAGTAGGTATAGAACAAGCTGATTTACGATTAGAAGACTCAGATATTCTTTATGTGCCATCGACGAAACAAACAATTGCTGTGATGGGTGAAGTGCAGCATGCGGCGACTCATCGATATAAAAAGGGTTTAACGTTAGAACAGTATTTAGCGATGTCAGGGGGGGAGAGAGAACGAGCTGATGGTGATAGAACTTATGTTATCAAGGCCAATGGCGCTGTGATGTTACCGAGCCATTCAATCTGGTTCAGTAATGAAGACACTTTAGAGCCGGGGGATACAATAATAGTCCCGCTTGATACTGAATATACTGACAACCTAACCCTTTGGACTAAAATCACGCAAATCATCGCCAATGCTGCTATCGCATTCGGTACAGTTGCTGGTTTATAAAGTATTTGAAATGTGTAGAGTACTTTGATTACACCTAGAACAGTGGCGAGTTTAATAATGACTCCGTTTGTCCTAGGTGCATGAAAGGATAATTGCTTTGCTTACATAGCCGCAAAGCACTCTAGTAGCCTAGAAGTGCAGCATTCTATTTTTCCAAACGATAAATGAGTTATGACTAAACAAATACAACCAAACTACATTGATGCTAATTTTCCAGCTAAACAGGAATATCAGACTGAGGAAATTGATTTTCGTGAACTTTTTAGAGCCATTTTTCAAGGTAAATGGATAATTGCTGCTATTACTGCTGTGTTTGCAATCGTTTCGGTCACTTTTGCTGTTATGTTACCTGATATTTATAAATCAGAAGCTTTACTAGCGCCAGCGAGTGAAGAACAAAATGGTAGTATGAATGGTTTGGCTGGTCAATTTGGTGGATTGGCTAGTTTGGCTGGTATTAATTTTGGTGCTAGTGGGGGAGTTGATAAGGTGAAAATGGCGATTGAAGTGATGAAGTCACGTCAATTTACTAATGATTTTATTCAAAATCACAATATTCTTCCAGATTTAATGGCTGCTAAGAAGTGGAATATGTCTGACGATAGCATAAGCTACGATAACGAAATATATGATGTATCAAAAAATAAATGGCTTCGTAAAGTCAATCCACCGTATAAAGCCAAGCCTTCGATGCAAGAAGCATTTAATGAGTTTAGACAAATAATGGACGTCCATATAGATAAAGAGAACAGTATGATCACTGTGGCAGTTAAACACCTTTCTCCGACAGTAGCATATCAATGGGTAACTTGGCTGGTAAAAGACATCAATAAAGTGATGAAGGAACGTGATGTTAATGAGGCTAATCGAAGTACAGAATTTTTAACTACTCAAATTGGGCTAACAAATGTTGCTGATATTCGTTCGGTGCTTTATAAATTGATAGAAGAGCAAGCTAAGACGATTATGTTTGCAGAGGTGCGTGATGAGTATGCTTTCAAGACAATAGATCCAGCGATTATACCTGAAGTTAAATCAAGTCCTAAGCGTGGCATAATTAGCATTCTAGGTACATTAATTGGCTTTATGCTTGGATTTAGTATTGTATTAATTCGATATGCAATGAAATCTAAAAGTCCAAATTAAAATATATTTTAAAAATAGACGATTTTTATCAGTATCAATAGCTAAACATAATTAGAAGCTTAATTGTTACTTAATTTAGGGTTGTTTTATGGTGGAAGTTATTACTAGGGACTTTCTTAGTGAAAAATTAAAAAATCTCACATGGAATATTTTTTTTGAGAGTAAGGGAAGAGGGATTAATTTTGAACGTCATTTTCCATGGGTCCAATTAGAGTCTACATATTGGACTGTTGAAGCTGTTGAAGCTGAGTGCATACTAGGTGGACTTATAGTAAGAGAAATAGAAATTTTTAATGGTGATGAAATTGAATTGGTTGGCTGCATTTCCCTTGTGTGTGTACTCCCTCTTTATAGAGGAAAAGGAATCGTTAATCGACTATTCAAAAAAGTGATAGAATTAGCTAATAAAAAAAAGTATGCAGCGTTAACCCTTTGGACTAACCAACATTATTTATATGAAAAAAAAGGGTTTATTGTTTATGATCAATCAGTATATGGCACTGCAACAAGTCCTGAGCAGGTTTATAACTCACAAATAAATGAATACATATGTGAAGCTCTTCCAAGTCATGTTGGTCTGCCTCCATTCGCCACTTCTGGGAATAATTATTCTTCAAATGAGTCTAGTGTTTCAATTATTTGGGATAATAAAGGTGGGATAGTTGTAGACTGGAGCGGCTCTGATAAAGAGGTGTGTTGTTTGATCACGAATATACTTCCCAATACATTTAGGATTAATGCTCATCATGGTTGTTCATTAATAGAACAGATGTATGTAGATGGTTTTTCTATTGAAGTTAAGCCTGTAAATCTCCAAATGTGGCTTAAACTTAAAAATTGTATTGACATTTCAAAAATAGAAGCCGCCGGTGATTTTAAAATATTAAATAGGATTTGAAATGATTCCACTAGTAAAAGTTGGATTGCCATCGAAAGAAATTTTAATGCCGCGATTAGAAGAAATACTGTACAGCGGAATGATCGGTGAAGGCGAAGCTGTTTATGAATTCGAAAGACAATTTCAAAAAAAATTTGAAGTTAATAATAGCATAGCAATGAGTAGTGGAACTGGAGCATTGCATTCTGCTTTGGTTTTAGCTGGAGTGAAGCGAGGTGATGAGGTTATTACGACAAGTATGACTGCGGAACCCACTAATATTGCAATTTTACAAGTTGGTGCAACTCCTGTTTTTGCTGATGTAGACGTTAACTCAGGAAATTTAGATCCAACTTCTATTCAAGATAAAATTAGTCATAAAACTAGAGCTATTGTTGTTGTTCATTATGCTGGTATTCCAGTGAGATTAAATGAAATTACTGACATCGCGAAGCAGTTTAATATATCACTCATTGAAGATTGTGCTCATGCCTTAGGTTCTAAATATCAGGGTAAAGGGGTAGGTAATTTTGGCGATTTTGGTATATTTTCCTTTCAGGCTATTAAGCATATGACGACAGTTGATGGCGGAGTTTTATCATTCAAAGATGAGAGGAGGTTACGTGACGCAAAAAAATTCAGATGGTTTGGTTTAGAAAAAGGAGTTCCTAGAACAGAAATTGATATAACATCTGTAGGCTATAAATATAATATGCATAACATAGCAGCGACTATCGGTTTGGCTCAGTTAAATGAGATCGATAATAGGATCGCTAAACATGTTGATAATGGTAGGTTTTTTGATAAAAACATTGGAGCTATTTCAGGGTTAAGTGTTCCTACATTTGATCAAGTAGCCGAACCTAGCTATTGGTTATATACAATATTTTCTGAGGATTCAGAAAATATTGAAAAAAGCTTAAGTGAGATAGGTGTACAAGCTTCAAAGTTACATCGTCCAAATCATTTTCATTCAATTTTTAAAGAGTACGCTGGCGACTTACCCCAGTTAGATGAATATTACAGAAAAATGATCCATATACCATGTGGATGGTGGGTTGATTTAGCTATTCGAGAAAAGATAGTAGAAGTGTTAAAAAAAGGGTAGTTAGAAAATGTCTAAAAAATTGTCACTTTTTGGTGTTGTATCAACAACAGAAATGCAAGATATAGCATGTGAAGTGTTAGAATCTGGACGAATAGCATCTGGCAAATATGTTGAATTATTCGAATCAAAATTTGCAAATTTAATAGAGCAACAGTATGTAATCTCTACAAATGATATGACTAACGCAATTCATCTTGCTCTGCGTTTATCCGGTGTAACTCAAGGTGATGAAGTTATAGCTACTGCTTTTAGTTGTATGGCAAGTAATTCACCGATAGCTTTATGTGGTGCAACAGCAGTCTGGGTTGATTTCAAGCCAAATAGTGTAGAAATTGATCTTGAATTATTCGAATTGAGTATATCTGAAAAAACTAAGGCTGCGATTGTTTATCATGTAGCTGGTTATCCAACACCGATTGATGAAATTGAATCTATATGTAAAAAACATGGAGTTAAACTAATAGAGGATTGTAACAATTCATTATTATCCATGGTTAATGGTAAATATGTTGGAGGTTTTGGAGATTTTTCCGTTTTTTCTTTTTATCCTAATCGCCAAATAAATACCACCGAAGGCGGGATGCTTATTTGTAAAAATCTTAAGGATTATGAGCTTGGAAAAAAACTTAGGCGCTTTGGCATTGATTCATCTTCATTTAGAAACTCTCTTGGAGAAATAAATTCACAATCTGATATTCCTATAGCTAGTTATTCAATGAATATGAATAACTTATGTGCTGCATTAGGTTATAGTCAAATTGATGATGTAAAAGACAACGCGATTATCGCTCAGAATAATGCACAGTTATATAATGAACTATTTTTAGATAATCCTTCAGTCCGCATAATGTCGATCTTGGAAGGTGCTAAAGCAGTCTTTTGGGTTTATTTAGTGCAAGTTGATGATCGAGATAAAGTTATTGAATTAATGAAAGAACATGAAATTAGTGTTTCAAGTTTACACCAACGAAATGATATTTATTCTTGCTTTAGTAGTAGTGATAATAATTCTTTAGATAATATAGCTGATTTACAAAAAACGATATTGGCACTTCCTTGTGGCTGGTGGTTATCTAGAAAAGATATAGAGTACATAGCAAATATTCTAAATTTGATTACATCAAAGACGATAAGTTCATTTAATAATGAAATCTAAAACAAATATCATCAATTTATTTTTTATTTTTACAAGTAAGACTGGTGGGATTTTAGTCGGTGTTTATTTTTTACCATTATTTAATGAAGTATTAGGTCAGCATTTATTTGGTATTGTTGCATTAATATTATCCTTACAGTCTTTACTCTTAACTCTTGATTTAGGTATGGCAACATTAGTCGGTAGAGATTTAGCTCTTAAAGATGAAAATCCAATAATAAAGATAAAAAATGCTGAATTAATAATATTTCTTTTTTACATTATACTCATCCCTATTGTTATTCCATTTTGTTTTTTTTTAGCTGGTAATGTTGTTTCAGTTTTTGATGTTTTTTTATTACTTGTCTTATTTTTTGTGTTGACGGTACAAAACATTTCATTTTCAGCTTTAATGGCCAAGCAAAAATATAAAACAAGTAGCTCACTACAATTTATTAGTGTTGTTTCTCGAGCATATATTACTTTATTTTATTTGCAGCATGTTGATAAAAGCATTTCTACATTTATTGAAGTTCAACTTGTAGTATCAATTATAAACTTTATATTTATAAGATTAATGGTTAGCTATAAAATAAGAACGCTTTTCAATCACATTAATAAAGTTACTTTAGAAGGCTGTCTTAGTTTAGTCAGCAGAGGCAAACCACTCATCGTAACGAGTCTTGCTGCGGCGGGTGTGATGCAATTAGATAAGGTTATAGTGACATCATTTTTATCACCATCACATCTAGTCCCTTATTTTTTGGCTTTTTCATTTTGTATGACACCGATATTAGCACTGGCCGGACCTGTAAAACAATTTTTCCAACCAAAAATAATTGTTGAACTTAATTCGAAAATTATTCACTTCAAACAAGTTGATTATTTTGTAATCGTAATGATGATCGTAACTGTAGTGCCTTCATTAATATTATGGATGTTTAGGCTTGATTTTTTAACATATTGGTTAGGTGAACATGCTGATTTATTACTAATATCATCATTCGTAAAAATATTAATGCCAGGAATGCTAATTGGAGCAATTGGATACATTCCAGTTGTATTAATGCTGGTTGTTGAAGATTTTAAGTTTCAAGCTTGTTTGTCAGTTATAACAGCTCTAACTGTTTTATTTTTTGTTGGTGTATTTTCAATGTATGAACGTATTGATCTAATATGCTGGTCATATAGTATCTATTTTCTTGTTATTTCAATCGCTTGTTGGTGGAGAATGTTACTAAATAAAAAAATTGGTCTAATTGCATTGTCAGCGTTAAAAAATACAATAATAGCTTTAGTTATTATTTGTAGTTTTTTTGTTATTGTAGGAATTATTAATGAATAAATTAAGAAGTATAAAGTTATTTTTTATAGAATGTCTTACCGCTTTACTAGCAACGCTACCGAATGATCGTTTTACATGTGAATTAAGAAGGTTTACTTATAATTATTTAGGATTTAATTTTGATTATAAAGTTAGAATCTTCAGAAATGTTCTATTACTTGGAAACATAAAAATAGGTAAAAACTCTTCGGTATCGAATAATTGCTCATTAAATGGATCTGAGTTAGGTATTGTTATTGGTGAAGATGTAATGATTGCTCCTGGTTGTTGCATTGTTGCATTCACACATGGAGTATCAATGCATAAACCAATGCGAGAACAAAAATTAATTGATGCAAAAATTGTTATAGGGAACAATGTCTGGATTGGAGCTAACTGTACAGTTATTGCAGGAGTTTGCATTGAAGATGGGGCAATTATTGCCGCAAATTCTATTGTTACAAAAAATGTTAAAGGAAATACTATCGTAGGTGGTGTTCCTGCAAAATTCATTAAGAATAGAGAATAATATGTTCAAAAATAAGACGTTATTAATAACTGGTGGTACAGGGTCATTTGGGAATACTGTATTAAAAAGATTTCTTAAAACAGATGTAAAGCAAATTATAGTATTTAGTCGTGATGAAAAAAAACAAGAAGACATGAGAATTAGTCTTTCAAATGACAAATTGAAATTTGTTATTGGCGATACGCGCGATTATAACAGTATTGCACAGGCAATGATTGGTGTTGATTATGTTTTTCATGCTGCAGCATTAAAGCAAGTTCCATCATGTGAATTTTATCCGATGGAAGCAGTTAAAACGAATGTTATTGGAACAGAAAACACGATAAATGCTGCTATTGCCAACAAAGTTAAACGTGTCATTCTACTTAGTACTGATAAGGCTGTATATCCAATTAATGCGATGGGAATTTCTAAAGCAATGGCTGAAAAAGTTATTGTAGCTAAATCTAGGCTGATACCAGAAGGCGGACCTGTTTTATGTTCTACACGATACGGTAATGTTATGGCATCAAGAGGGTCTGTCATTCCACTTTTTTTTGAAAAAATAAAAGCTGGGTTACCTTTGACAATTACCGATCCTAAGATGACCCGGTTTTTAATGTCACTTGAGGATTCTGTTGATCTAGTATTGCATGCTTTTGAAAATGGAAAGCAAGGGGATATATTTGTTCAAAAAGCTCCAGCTTCAACAATTGAAGATTTAGCTAAAGCTATTATGGGATTGTGTGGAAAAGAAATTAGCACAAAAATTATTGGTACTCGGCATGGTGAGAAACTATTCGAATCATTAGTTTCAAGAGAAGAAATGGTAAAAGCTGAGGATATGGGGAAGTATTACCGTATTCCAGCAGATAATAGAGATTTAAATTATGATAAATATATCTTAGAAGGTGAAGTCGATTTAAATAAAGTCGAAGATTACACATCTCATAGTACAAATCGTTTAGATGTAGAAGGTATTAAAGAGCTCTTACTTACGCTTAATTATGTTCAAAAAGAGCTTGATTAATAATTTTAATAACTATACTGTAGAAAACAATGCCACTCATTTCATTTATAGTACCAACTCATAATAGATTTAAATATGCTGTAAAAACAATTGCATCACTATTATCAATATCGAAAGATATTGAGATTGTAATATCTGATACCAGTAATAACAATTTACTTGATAACTACTGTCATACGCATAAAGATAAAAATCAAATTAAGCTTGTTAAACCAGGTGAAGGACTATCTGTTGTTGATAATTTTAATTACGGTTTGAAAAATGCGTCGGGCGAATTCCTTGTTTTTTTAGGAGATGATGACTTTGTTACTGACAATGTCATAGATGTTGCTAATTGGGCTAATGATAATTGCGTCGAATCTGTCAGATTTTCATTTCCAGTTACTTATTTCTGGCCCGATTTTAAACATCGACATAAAGGAAATGTTTTTTCTGGTACCTTAAACATTGCTGAGTATACTGGACTTGTAGTTAAACATGATACTAAAAAAGCTCTGGATGAGGCATTAAATGATTTTGGTCGTGGGGTGTTAAATATGCCTCGAGCATATTCAGGTATGATTTCTAGAAAATTAGCAGAGCGGATAATAACTAAATATGGGAAATTATTTGGAGGTGTTAGTCCAGATATTTATAGTTCAACATTAATATCTTATGAATCATTAAGTTCATATTTAATTGATTACCCTATTGTGGTTCCTGGTGCTTCTGGTGTAAGTACGTCTGGCTTGAGCGCAAAAGGAAAGCACACTGGAAAGCTAAGAGATAATCCTCACATAGGTGCGTTTAAAAATTTAGTTTGGGATGAACGTATTCCTGAATTCTATAGTGTCCCAACTGTCTGGTCTTATTCATTCCTTAAGGCTTTAGAGCAGATTGATGTGAAACAGAATGATATTAATTATTCAATCCTGTATTTACGTTGTTTTATTTATTATCCTCAATATAGAAAATTAACCTTCGATAGTGTTAAGTTTTTATCGAAAAACAATGGTTATCTCCCATTGTTATTTAATGTTATAAAATCACTGTTTAAAGAAATGAGTTGGGTTTTTTCAGTGCTTCTAAAGCGAGTAGTTAATAAACTGTCTTCAAGTAATGTTCGTATTTTAAATGATGTCAATGATGTTGTTGAAGCCAAAGTAAAGTGCGAAGCTGACATATCTAAAAATAAAAAGATAATCAACTATCCTAATATGGTAAAATAAATATTTGTATTGCCAGAATTTTCGTTTTTTAATATATATTATATAGGTGTCTTTTTGATTTATTTGCTTTTATTATTCGGAATTACATTGTATTTTATTATTGAAGAACGATTTTACAAATCGACTAGCATTATGGTTTTGTTGGTCATATGGTCTCCTGTTTTGTTTTTTTACTTTTTGTTTCCTGCTACTCAATATAATGTAGGAACTGATTATTTTTCATATAGGAATTATTATTCAAGTCCAGAATCAATTGATTTATATTACAGAAAAGGAGAGTTGGTTTTTTACTATATGTATAAAGCAATAATCAATAATCAACTCGGAGAACAATCGATATTTTATTTTTCCACATTGTTTAACACAATTTTATTTTCATTGATGCTGTTTAAATTAAGAAAGGCTGGTTTTAAAATATCAATAGTGTTTTTTTTGTTTTTTACTGTTACAGGTATATACCATAATCAAATGAATGGGTTGAGAGCATATATGGGTATAATGTGCTTTCCTTTGGTTTTCATATATTTAGCGGAATCTAAATATATTAAATCAGCCTCTTTTGGTATTTTGGCTATATTATCTCATTTTTCATCAGTAGTTTGTTTATTAATGATACCAATGAAATTAATGTTGGGTTTATCAAAAAGGAAATTGTTGGCATTATTTTGTGTAATACCATTTGTTTACGCTTCATTAATTAAATTCATCCCTTTTGTTGTTGAACTATTATTTTCAAGATATGCTCATTACCTTAATAGTGAATATGCAACAGGAGTATCGTTGGTTAATACGTTTTCCAAGTTGTATTATTTACCAATATATATGTTGTTTTGGTTTGTTTATATAAAAAGAAAGCCAATTACTACTTATATTAATTCTGTTCTGTTTAGGAGTTATTTTGATTTATCAATAGTCATTTGGATTGTATCTTATTGGTTTATTATATTGTCTTCGAAATACGGTTTCTTTTTTAGATTGCAGTCTGCTTTTATTGTTTTTTATATATTCCCAATTTATTACTTATTTCAATATCTTATAGATAAAAAAGAATTATTTGGTATTGTTGTTGTTATCTACATATATAATATTTCCTTACGTGATAAAAGTAACCATATTATCTAAGGGTGAGTATGCTTATGCTAATTACTTGTTTTCTTCTTTTTAATTACTAAGCAAGATGTTTTTAGTATGTTGTAGATAGAAGTAAGTAATAATATCAAGGGTTAATTATGAAAAAAAATAGATGTTTTAATATCAACGTATGGGAACAGAATTAAAAATTTACAGAACGTGTTATTGAAAAAAGAGCATGGTGTCAGATATTTAATTGGTCATCAATCCTCCTTAGATATTGAATTGTCAGATTTGAATTTTTTAAACCGAAATGATGTTGTTTACTATGCCTTAAGTTCTAAAGGTGTAACTAAAAGCAGAAACTTTTTATTAGACAAGGCTTCCTCTGATATTGTTTACTTTTGTGATGACGATATTATTTTAGAAAAAAATATTTTTTCCTCTATTTTAAAATCTCATAGCGAAACAGCTAATGAAGTTGTTACCTTTATCGTTAATGATTTAGAAGGGAATCCTAGAGGGAGCTTCCCTCAGTCAAAGATAAATAGGAATTATTTTAATATATTGTCAGTAGGTACTATTGAAATTAGTCTTAAACGTGAGTGCTATAACACTATCCGTTTTGCTGAAGATATGGGTGCGGGAGCCAATATACCTATTGGTGATGAGGCCGTATTTCTATCGGATTGTATTAAGAATGGCTTGAAAATACAATTTATCCCTATAGTTATATGTAAACACCCGTTGGAGTCTTCAGGCGGTACTGTGACAGAAAACAGCATGTTCGCAAGAGGAGTTGTATTTAGAAGAGTCTTTGGTCGCTGGGGCTGGTTTATTCTATTGCCTTTTTTCATTAAAAGACCAAAATTATTTTACTCATATGGTGGGAGAACTAAAGCATTTTTGACCTTTATTTCTGGTTTTACTAAATTATAATTTATTTTTGTTAATTATCTAAATGTGTTGGGTTATGAATATTTTATATCTACATCAATATTTTGCGACACCGAATTCAAATGCGGGTACTCGTTCTTATGAAATGGCCAAACGTTTTGTTGAACATGGGCATTCTGTGACTTTTGTCACGACTTCAGCTCTTTTATCATCAGAATATAGTTTTAGTAAAGGCTGGAACGTTATTCATATAGAAGGGATTAAACTTCATGTTTTGCATTTAGCATATTCGAATAAAGACTCCTTTATTAAACGAATATTTAAGTTTGTAAAATTTGCTATTTTTTCTACATTAAAATCCTTATCCTTGAAGGTCGATGTTGTTCTTGCTACAAGTACACCTTTAACAATTGCTGTGCCAGGTTTGGTCTATTCTAAAATAAAAAATAAACCGCTGGTATTCGAAGTTAGAGATTTGTGGCCTGAACTTCCGGTTGCTGTTGGTGCGATTAAAAACCCTGTTGTGATTAAACTTGCTGAATGGTTTGAAGCATATACTTATAAAAACTCCTCTCGTGTTGTAGGCTTATCTCCTGGAATGTGTGCTGGTATCGTTCGGCATGGTGTAGATGAAAGCCGTGTTACTTTAGCTACTAATAGTTGTGATACTGATTTGTTTGACGTTGATGCGTCAATTGGTATTCGTTATAAAGATGAGCATCTTTCATTTGTAGGTGATCGTAAATTAGTGGTGTATACCGGCACATTTGGTTTGATTAATAATGTTGAATATTTGGTCTTTTTAGCAAATGAAATGCAGAACGAGATGTCAGACGTGTGCTTCGTTGCTATTGGCGATGGAATGATGAAAGAGCAGGTAATCGCTAAAGCTAAGGAATTGGGAGTGTATCAAATAAATTTGTACATTTTACCTCCAGTACCGAAGACTGAAATAATCAAGTTACTTTCAGCAGCAGATTTAGCGTTATCGTTATTTGGTCCTATACCTGAAATGTGGCACAATTCTGCCAATAAATTGTTTGATGCATTAGCTTCTGTTACACCAATAGCGATAAACTATGGCGGTTGGCAAAAAGAATTTATTGATAAATATAATTGTGGTATTGTTCTTGATTCTGATGACTATACCAAGTCTGCACATCAAATATCAAAATTTTTAAATGAGGATATTGCTTATTCTTATGCTAAAAAGCAATGCGTGGAACTCGCATACAATCATTTTTCTAGGAATATAATGGCTGCTAAGTTAGAGAAGACATTACAGGATGCAACTGATGATTAAACGTTTGTTTGATATTGTAATTTCATTCACAGCATTAATATTTTTTTCTCCCATTCTCTTTATTATTTATCGAAAAGTGGAGTCTCATTTAGGCAAGCCTGTTCTATTTAAACAACATAGACCGGGCTTACATGGCCAGACTTTTAAAATGCTAAAGTTTAGAAGCATGAAAGATGCTGTCGATTGTCGAGGGAACACTTTACCAGATACAGAACGATTAACACTGTTCGGTAAGAAGTTAAGGTCATCGAGTCTTGATGAGCTGCCAGGACTGTGGAACGTGCTTAAAGGTGATATGAGTTTAGTTGGGCCTAGGCCTCTGTTGATCGAATATTTACCTTTATACAATAAAGCGCAAGCTAAGCGTCACAATGTTCGCCCTGGAATCACGGGTTGGGCACAGGTAAATGGCCGCAATGCGATTAGCTGGGATCAAAAATTTAAATTGGATGTTTGGTATGTCGAGAATCAATCTTTTTGGTTAGATATCAAAATACTGTTGCTGACAGTTAAAAAGGTATTTGTTAAAGAAGGGATCTCAGCTGAAGGGCACGCAACTATAGAACCTTTTAAAGGAAATAAACCATTATGAAGTCTTTAGCCATTCTTGGTGCGAGTGGTCATGGTAAAGTATTGGCCGATATTGCATTAGTTAATGGCTTTGAATCAATTCAATTCTTTGATGACTGTTACCCTGAGTTACAACAACTTGAAACTTGGCCTATATCCGGTAATACAGATACCTTATTGGCAAGTGTGCAAAGCTTTAGCGCTGTCATCGTCGGTATCGGGCATAATCAAACCCGTTTAGCAAAACAAACCACGTTGGAAAATGCTGGTGCAATTATGGCGACGTTAATTCATCCTAAGGCGATTGTGAGCCAGTTTGCTTCGATAAAACCGGGCAGCGTGGTTATGGCTGGTGCGGTGTTAAGCGCTTTTGCTACTCTAGGGCGAGCGAATATTATTAATACGGCTGCTACCGTTGATCACGATTGCAAATTGGCTGATGGAGTACATATTAGTCCAGGTGCTAATTTAGCGGGTGCGGTTAGCGTGGGTACTTGCACTTGGGTTGGATTGGGTGCTTGCGTTATTCAGTGTTTAAAAATAGGTGCGAATGTTATCGTTGGAGCTGGTTCAACTGTTATTCATTCAACGATAGATAATATTATGGTGGTTGGTTCGCCTGCGAAACAATCCACCTCATTACTTTAATTTTGTAATTTAGGAGTTCGTTGTGCTCAATTCCTCATTTTCACCTTGGCCGTCTTTTACACAAGATGAGGCTAATGCGGTTAGCCGCGTTATATTATCAAATAAAGTGAACTATTGGACTGGCACTGAATGTCGTGAATTTGAAAAAGAATTTGCTACTTTTGCTGGTACTGATTATGCAATTACCTTGAGCAATGGCACATTAGCTTTAGATATCGCCTTAAAAGCTTTAGATATCGGCATCGGAGACGAAGTGGTCACCACTCCTCGTACTTTTTTAGCTTCAGCCTCTTCAATCGTGACCAGTGGTGCTATTCCTGTTTTTGCAGATGTTGATTTAAATAGTCAAAATATTACTGCTGATACTATTGAAACTGTATTGACTCCAAATACTAAAGCTGTGATCGTCGTTCATTTAGCGGGTATGCCTGCAGAGATGGATGCCATTATGGCTCTTAGCAAGAAGCATGGTTTCTATGTGATTGAAGATTGTGCTCAAGCTCATGGAGCCAAGTATAAAGGGCGCTCAGTGGGCAGTATTGGACATATTGGCGCTTGGTCATTTTGCCAAGATAAGATCATGACTACAGGTGGGGAAGGCGGTATGGTGACGACAAATGATAAGTCACTATGGTCGACAATGTGGTCATATAAAGATCACGGTAAAAGCTTCGATGCTGTTTACAATAGGGAACACCCAGCAGGTTTTCGATGGTTGCATGAAAGCTTTGGTACCAATTGGCGCATGACTGAAATGCAGGCTGCAGTGGGAAGAATACAATTAACTCGAATGAGTGATTGGACTGCAAAGCGTCAAGCCAATGCTAAACAATTGGATCTAGCTGTGTCTGATTTACCTATTATCCAGTGTATAAAAGTACCTGATTACATAGAGCATGCACAGTACAAGCATTACATGTTTATTAAGCCTCATCTTCTTAAAGAGGGGTGGACAAGAGATAACATAGTAGCAGCCATTAACGCGAACAACGTACCTGTATATCAAGGAAGTTGTTCTGAGGTGTATTTAGAAAAAGCATTTGATGATACAGGTTGGCGTCCTAAAATTCGATTATGTAACGCGAAAGAATTAGGTGAAACGAGCCTAATGTTTCTTGTTCATCCCACCTTAACAGCAACTGAAATTGCGTTAACTTGTCGAGTTATTCGTCAGGTATTGCAAGAGGCTTCGATTAATCATTAAGCTTGTCTGGCAGTCATTACCTTTAGTGTTTACTGCTTCAGATTTGATGTGACCCTTTCATCATTAAAATAACCCACAGTAATCATAGTTACACTTGGTCAGTCCATAGTAGCTGTGGGTTTTATTCTTAAAGCTCTGCTTTTATGGTCAAGTATTTTATTTATACGTCATTATCAGAGTACAAAACGAATTGCTGATGAATATACTTTTTTGAAATATATTCCTCTTACCAGTTTGTGGCTCAGCCCCCCTCCACACATCCTTTTCGCAGACTTCATATCCAGTATTCATACTGCCGCAAATTTCCTTAAGCATATACAGATTAAAATTTTTGAACGAATGATGTAGAATAAAGTGGCTTGTCGAAGACTAGTTTTTCTAAGTTTTGTTTCAAATGTGAGCCTTTAAAACAAAGCATGAGCAAGTAGATCTATCGTAATCTTGTTGAATTTAAAGGTGTGATTTTTTGATTTAGTAAGTTGCTTTGTTATCTATTGTTTGTTTTTTGTTCTTTTATGCTTGAATTTCAATATCTACAGATAAGTATTATCTATTTTGTGGTAAAATCTGCTTCATCATTTTAGGTGTAATATCTTGAGTGTATTTTATGTTTAGCTTGTGACATTAGAGGCGTCGAATGGATTTTTTTCAGGTGTTATTTTCTTTAAATCGAACCAATAAACGACTCGTTAGTGTAGGGATCGATACGGTATGTCTACTGGTATCATTTTGGCTAGCAATAATGGTACGCACCGATTCGGTTAGTCCATTGGCTGATCACGGGTACTGGGTATTGATTACTTTGGTTTGGCCTATCAGCATTTTGGCATTTGTTAAGTTCGGTTTATACCGGGCTGTGTTGAGGTATTTAAGTTTACAAGCTTTAACGGCTATTCTTTTTGGTGTGCTGGTATCAACCGTTAGTTTGGTGTTTATTTCTTATTTTGCTCATTTAGGCTTACCTCGTACGGTGCCGATTATTTATGCCGCTTTTGCTTTAGTGCTAATTGGTGGTTCCAGAGGTGTGATTCGTGCGGCTGTTGGTTCTGGAATGAAACGTGAGGGGGAGCCTGTTATTATCTATGGGGCCGGGGTTAGTGGTCGTCAATTGGTCACTGCCTTAGCTCAAAGTCATGAATATTATCCTTTTGCGTTTGTTGATGATGATATAAGAACACATGGTAGTGTTATTCAAGGTGTTTATGTTCACTCTCCTTCAATTATGCGTAAACTGATTAAGCAAAAACAAGCAACTAAAGTACTACTTGCAATACCCAGTGCCTCACGCTCACGCAGAAAAGAAATCTTACTTTCACTGGAGCCGTTAGCGGTTCAAGTACTAACATTACCTGCTATGGCAGATTTAGTTAGTGGTAATAAGTTGTATAGTGATATTAAGGAAGTTGATATTGACGATCTTTTAGGGCGTGATGCCGTGTCTCCTAGGGAAGACCTCCTTAAAGATAATATCACTGATAAAGTGGTCATGGTGACAGGGGCTGGTGGTTCCATCGGATCTGAATTATGCCGCCAAATTTTAAAGCAGTCTCCTAAAAAGCTGATATTATTTGATTTATCTGAGTTCGCTTTATATTCAATTGAAAAAGAATTATCTGTAATGACACAAGAAATAGGGTTAAATATTCAAATTTGCCCTATTTTAGGCTCAGTGCAAAAAGAAAACCGAATTCAAGCTGTGATGCAAGCATTTGAAGTTCAAACTGTTTATCATGCTGCCGCCTATAAGCATGTGCCTTTAGTTGAACATAATGTGGTAGAAGGGGTACGGAATAATGTATTTGGTACCCTGTATACAGCAAGAGCGGCTATTACTGCTAAAGTTGAAACTTTTGTATTAATTTCTACCGATAAAGCGGTGCGTCCGACGAATGTGATGGGGACAACAAAGCGTATCGCTGAACTTACATTGCAGGCTTTGGCAAAGGAATCTCACTCGACACGTTTTTGTATGGTTCGCTTTGGTAATGTTCTTGGATCATCAGGCTCTGTTGTCCCATTATTTAGAAAGCAGATCGCATCGGGCGGTCCCGTCACAGTGACTCATCCTGAAATCACTCGTTATTTTATGACCATACCTGAAGCTTCTCAGCTTGTGATACAAGCAGGGGCTATGGGGAAAGGTGGTGATGTGTTTGTCTTGGATATGGGGGAGTCAGTTAAAATCATAGACCTTGCAGCTAAAATGATTCGTTTGAGTGGTTTTGAAGTTAGGGATACGGTAAACCCAGATGGTGATATTACAATTGAGTTCAGTGGCTTACGTCCAGGTGAAAAGCTGTATGAAGAGCTGTTAATTGGTGATGATGTCACTGGTACGGAGCATGAGCGGATAATGACGGCCAATGAAGCTTATCTTTCATGGGATGAATTAGAAGTGATTCTTAGTAAATTAGATATGGCATGTCATGAATTTAATCATGAGTTAATACGTGACATCTTGCTAAAAACACCTACTGGTTTTAATCCAACTGATGGAATTTGTGACTTAGTATGGCAGCAACATACTATCGTTAATGATGATTGTGTCATTCCATCTGGTAATAAAGTTGTTCCTTTAGTGTCTTAAACCTCTTATTAATTTTTTAAAAGCCAATTCAAATGAATTGGCTTTTTTTTTATAAAATTTGTTTAGTTGTTAGATCTCTATGATGTCGTTGTTTAAATTACTATGGCGATGAGATGGACGCTCCCTAATTCAACTCATTACTTTTTTTCCATTTTTAATCATTTCACCATTTCATTTATGCATCCCAATTTACTGGCATATTAAGCAGGGTGATCGCATCAGTGTCTATTATTCAATCGACGCACATAATCCGGCTATTAAAATCTTCTCTAGAAATTCAGGATTCATCAAACAACGCTTTCGTTTTATCTACTATGCTGAGCTTTGTTTGTTCTTTTTGCAGCGCCGTTATTTTTGTATATCAGGCACGCATCTTCGTTCATGCTGACATCCAATACCCAGTACATTGATTCGATACCCCAATGTTCCAGAGTCGCATTTAGGGCTTGCTCTGCTGATAACTCTTTCGAACTGGTATAATAACGATATTCAAGGCTCATTGATTTACCTTTAACAGCCCTAAAGCTTTCAATCAAAACGAGGCTTTAAGTGCTTCCCAGCGTGAAAAATCACCTTCAGTTCACTTGAACTTACAACATATCAAGAGCACCATGAGTTCACATCTATGATGCTACGAATAGCCGACATAGCGAAGAGCATACCGGCTGGATATGGTTTATGTCGGCTAATGATGCCGTGTTTCAACAGGTGAAATACTTTCGCAAAAAGGATGCCGCTAAATCTGTGCTAGGCGAGCAGATTCTAGCTGTTGCTGTCAGTGACCAATGTACTAGCTATCACTGGATAGCAGTCTGAGCGGCATCAGTTTGGATAAGGGGGGAAACTCCGCTCCCTGCTATTGTCGGTGGTTAGAAGGTGCAAAAACGCAAGCTCTCGCCAGTCACCGTGGTCAGCAAGATCATGAAAGCCGTCGTTGGCAAATGTGACTACTTGGATGTCTTTGAGTTAACTCAGCCTAGTCAATCTCCCTTTGGTGAACGATCTCGTTGTAATCACTTAGTTGTATTTTAGTTCTCACTTGTTGTCATTGTGTTTCCTTGATGTTAACTTCCTCTTTGGCGAGTTACTTTTATTGTTTTTTTATGTGGTTTTTACCTGGAGCTTATGAGTAACAACCTCTCTATTTATACCAAATTATGTCGGTTATCCTTAGGAGTTCTCCGATGACATTAGTAAGTGTCTATTTGATAACACAGAATAGAAGTAGACTTCTTAAACGGGCTATAGAGTCTGTATTTAAACAGGATTACTTGGCAATTGAGCTGATTGTTGTAGATGATGCATCGACTGATGATACATCAGAGATAGTGGAAGCATTACAGCAGCAATATAGTTTCATTTATTTAAAAAATGAGACTATATCTGGTGCATGCTTTTCTCGTAATAGAGCGATAACCACAGCTAGTGGCTATTATATTACAGGGTTAGACGATGATGATTATTTTTATAGTAACCGTGTTTCGCAATTAGTCTCCGCATACGATGAAAAATATGCTTTTGTGTGTGCTAATGTACAAGAGTTGATGAATAGCGGTGAACTTATTGATCGTAATTTTGGGTATCAGTCGGGTGAATTTGGCTTAGATAAAATGCTAAATTATAATTTGGTGGGCAATCAAGTACTCACGACCAAAGCAAAGTTTGAGGAAATTGGTGGCTTTGATGTCAATATGCCAGCCTTTCAAGATTATGACACTTGGATTCGTTTATTACGCTATCACCCATTAGCATTAAAAATTTCGGCGAGAAATTATGTATTAGATACTGATCATGGTGGTGTGAGAATATCCTCAAGCAATAAAAAAAAGCTTAAAGGGTATAATATGTTTATAGATAAAAATTTAGATATATTATCTAAACAGCAGTTAAAGTCTATGCAGGTAATGAAGTGTAAAATATCCGGAAAAAGGTTTGGATTATTGGATTTTTTTGCTTATATCCATAAGAATAACTATAAATCTGTTATTAATCTGTATTTGGTTCGGAATATGCCTTGGATTAGAGCTGAATATCGATAGTTATAAAGCTAATGGTTTATCAATAAAGAGCGTTTTTTAAAGGCTTAACTTTATTTGTTATTGTCTCTGGAGTTTCTCCAGTACTCATACAGTAATGGTAAAATAAATAAAGTTGATATTAGACCAGAGAATTTATTAATAGTGACACCTCTATCAGTTTACATTCACTGTTTTTCATTATTGTAATAAAAGTCGTGGACTTTGAGTAAATAATCACAGTTATTGGTTGCTGTTTTGTTTTTATCTTGTTACTGTTTGCGTGTTTTTTTGTAATTTATTTTTGGTTGTGTATGTATGAATCAAATTAAAGAAAGTGGATTTACTTTAATAGAATTGTTAATTGTTATTGTTATCTTAGGCCTATTGATGTCTTTGGTTGCTCCAACGATGTTTTCAAAAGTAGGATCAACAAAAACAAAAACAGCTGCCGTTCAGATGGAAATGATAGCAACGGCGTTGGATACTTACCGTTTAGATCTTGGCGATTACCCAATAAAGTTGAATGAACTCAGAAGCTCTGCTAAGCCTTCTTGGGATGGGCCATATTTACCCAAAGATGTGCCATTAGATCCTTGGAATAATCCATACATCTATACAGTACCAGGTGAAAATGGACAGCCTTATTCAATGTTGTCATATGGTAAAGATGGAATTGCTGCTGGTGAAGGTGAAAATGCAGATGTTGTTTACCAATGATTGACGCTAACACCTTATTACTGGATAAGTTCCTAGTATCTCAGTCTGATTTAGATAAAGCTGCCATATTTCAAAAAAAATATGCTGGTCGCCTTGAACATATTTTAATTAATATGGGATCTTTATCTGAAGATATTTTACCTCAATATTATGCTGAAATTTTAGGGTTAAACATTCTTAGTAGTGATAAATATCAAGCGCTTAATATTAATGTTGTTAAAGAACTTTCTATTAATCAACAGCTTATTTTTTTTAATTGGATCGCAGTAGATAAAGGAGATAATGATCACGAGTTTATGATTATAGCAAGTGATCCATTTTCTGCTGATGCTAACCAATTTATTAGTCAACAGCAATTAACGATAGAATTATTGGTTGCTTCTGATGAACAAATACAAGCATTAAAAATCCTATACCAGCAAACGAACGCTAACTCTATTCCAGCCAGTGAAGAGTTATCTGATTTTGAAGAAGATAGACTTAGAGAACTCGCAGGTGAAGCACCTACTGTGAACCTCCTTAATTCTTTAATTTCAAGGGGGTTAAAGGCGCGTGCTTCTGATATGCATCTAGAACCTATAGGTAATCGATACAGAGTAAGGTTTAGAATTGATGGCGTGTTAAAAGAAGCGGATTGGATCCCTCCTAGAATGCGTCTTCCAGTCGCATCTCGATTAAAAATACTTTCAGGGATGGATATTGCTGAAAAGCGTCGCCCTCAAGATGGTAAGATTGCCATGAAAATTTCGAATGAAGATCTTGATATTCGGGTATCGGTATTACCCTTGCATGATGGCGAAAGTATCGTGATGCGTTTCCTTAGGCAGGATGCAATCAACTACAGTATGGAGATGTTAGGACTTTCTACAGACATTGAAAAGTATATTCGTGAAGATATCGAAAAAACAGCCGGGGTTATTCTTCTAACTGGCCCTACAGGCTCAGGTAAAACGACGAGTCTATATACCTTTTTGAATGCGATTAATAATGAAACAGTGAAGATTATTACTCTTGAAGATCCGGTTGAATATCAGTTAGAAGGCATTAATCAGGTACAAATTCAATCTAGTATAGGCTTTGATTTTTCAGCAGGGTTACGCAGTGTTGTTCGTCAAGATCCAGATGTTATCATGTTGGGTGAAATTAGAGATCAAGAGACGGCTCAAATTGCCATGCAATCAGCTTTGACTGGCCACTTAGTCTTTTCAACTGTTCATACTAATGATGCATCTAGTGCGTATACTCGATTACTGGACCTCGGTGCTGAAGAATATTTATTAAATGCAGCTATTGTGTCAATTATTGCTCAACGGTTAGTTAGAAAATTATGTTCTCATTGCAGTGAACCTGACGACGACCAGCAGCAGAATATTTCCAAATACTGTCTACAGCCTTTAGCGAATGCTTATGGTGTTGATATTAAGTTGCATAAGGCTAAGGGGTGTGAACATTGTTCGAATACGGGTTATCGTGGCCGTATAGGAATTATTGAATATCTTAGATGTGATGATGCGATTAAGGCCTTACCTAAAGATGAAAATTTTCCAAGTCACGCCATTCGTTTAAATCAAGAACGTGGTGGACGAACCCTAATGCAAGATGGGTTTATTAAGGCGATTAATAGCCAAACGACAATTGAAGAAGTCATTCGGGTTGCTGGATAATGGCGTTGTTTGAATATAAGGCATACGATAATGCTGGTGCCGCTGTTAATAGCATACTGACGAGTAACACACTGGAAAATGCAAAAAAACTCCTTGCTGATGAGGGGTTACACCTTGTTTCGATAAAAGAGAAAAGTACTTCGGTATCGCTAGCATTGTTTCGCTCAGACAAGCTGAGTTTGAATGAACTTGAATTCATCACGTCAGAATTATCACTGCTGCTAAGAAGTGGTGTGAGAATTGATAAAAGTTTACACATTCTCAGTAAAGGTAAAGCCACTAGCCCTTCAGGTAAATTACTTAGTGAACTGTCCCAATCAGTGAAGCGTGGTGAATCCCTTGCTGATGCACTCTCTCACCATCCAGATTTCGATAACTTATATGTTAACTTGGTGAAAATGGGAGAGGCTAGTGGCGAGCTTAGTAAGGTTTTTGCTGGTTTAGCACAAGATTTAATGTTTCGCAAAGAGCTGAAAAGTAAAATTGTGCAGGCGCTTACTTACCCTACCGTTATTCTTATGGTGTGTATTTTGGCAATCGTGTTTGTGTTTAATTTTATTGTGCCACAGATGGGAGGGTTGTTCGATGGGAACGATAACTTACCTGTTTACACTCAACTCCTGTTAGAGTCGAGTCAATGGATGCAGCGATACCAGTGGTTTCTATTTGGCGGCATACTAATGGCAGGAATTGGAATTAAAGTCGCCTTACAAAAAGGGCTGATCACTGATCAGTTGGATGAGCTTTTAATTAAATTACCTTTGTTTAAATCTGCTGTACATCAGATTGAACGTATTCGTTTCAATACTAGTATGGCATTAATGTTAGATGCAGAAGTACAACTTGATAAAGCCATCGAATTTGCATCTGGTACTGTTAAAAATAGATATCTGCGTGATGGGTTGCTTTCTGCAAAATTAAAAATTAAACGTGGTGTTAGCCTCAGCGAAGCATTAAGCGCCAGTCCAATCTATCCTGATTTTTTTATCTCTCTATTAGAAGTCGGAGAGGAAAGTGGTCAATTGACACCGGTTTTTGAAGAGATCGCTAATCGAAGCCGTAATGATTTCGGAAGTTGGACCAGCCGTGTCACCAGTTTACTAGAACCGCTGATGATTTTGGTGATGGGAGGTATCGTGGGTTCTGTCGTTGTGGTGATGTTACTCAGTATCATGTCGGTTAATGACGGGTTATAAATGATATTTGGTCAAGTAGGCAATGCTCTTTTATTGAGGATAAAAACACAATCTGGAGTGACGTTAATTGAGCTGTTAGTGGTGATTGTTTTACTTGGGATAGCGATTGCACTTGTAGGGCCTTTTACCATGAAGCTTATCGAAAGTTCACAGGCTCGTAACGAACAGTTATTGCTACAGCGATGGGTGCAAAAGCAGGCGCTTAATGCGTTCACCCGCGATAGTGCGATATTACTAAGGTTTGATGGTAAAGCAGTTTATAGTAATTTATTACCAGATACTCTTTCTTATAATGGGGAGGCTAACGAGATCAATGGTGTAGATTATGGCACTGGCTATGGTGTGAACGATGGACATATTGATGGGAGTGGCATGACTATGCGCCGAATTGATTTAAATGTTTATCTTGCTGATGATCAGCGGCTGCACTCGAAAATAATAAATGATCCTGAGCCTGATATCCTTTTTAATCATTTATTCTTTGAGCCTAAATTATTAAAGATAAACAATCATGGTTATATCAATGTTGAGGCATTTAGTTACCATTATAAGGGGGTAGAGACTTCCCTCAATATCTCAAACTTATTAGCTAGGACACATGTTAAATAACGTTCAAAAGGGCTTTACCTTAATCGAGGTATTGATTGCTGCGACCATCTTATTTGCTGTTATTAGCGTCGTTGCTCAAACGTACCGTGGTGCAACGATAGCGAGCAGTAAAGCAACTAAAACTGCTGAATTACTTGGTATTACACCATTATTACTCGATACCATTCGTTTTAGACTTAAGATGGAAATGACGGCTCAGCAGATAGAGGATAAAGGCGTGCTTAACGGATTTGAATTTCAGTGGCAAGCACATGTGATTAAGAAGGGGAGTCCACCGCCTCGGTTGAGTCCTGAAGACGGTGTACAGGTGTCTTTCGATGATAAGTTTTATCTGTGGCAAGTGTATTTGACAGTGAAAAAGCAAGGTTATGATCGGTCTTTTGAGTTTGAAGAGCTGACGTGGGGGACGCTATGATAAGTCGCCGTATTGGCTACAGGGGATTTACTCTTATTGAGGTGCTTATCGCAATGCTTGTGTTAAGCATGGTGATGTTTATTGGCAGTTTGAGTTTTTCGACATTTAGCCAACGCTGGCAAAAAGACATGGGTAGATTTACACAAGAAGTGGCGAACGCAAAAAACTTAATTCTTTTGCAAAAATCTTTGAATGGTATGTCGAATTATATTGTAAAAGACAGTGAAGATGAGCCAGTATATTTTTTTAAGGGTAATGAAAAGTACCTTATGTTTGTCACCAATAATCCGATTTTTAATACCGAAGGTCAGGCATTAATCAGATTAAGTGTGAGTATGAGTGCTGATGGTAAAGAAAGACTCAATTACGAGGAGTCACCATTTGAAGGTGCTCCGCTGCTTAGGTTAACTTCACTGCCTAAAGCTAATTACAGCCAAATTTTACTGGTCGATAATAATATTCGCTTTAATTACTATGGGTGGGAAAAGCAAAAAGATCGCGCTGATTTTTACGAAGGAGAACCGGTGAAACTTAAATGGATTCAGGAGTATTTTAGCGAAAAGATCGGAATGTTGCCTTATGCAGTCAATATTAGTTGGGGCACGAATGAGCCAGTGATTTTTCCTGTAGCAAATGATAACGCCTATCAATTACTCTATACCCATGAGAAGAGTACCGATGCCTGATTTATTCATTTCAAAGGCGATCGTTTATTAACATGAGATCCTTGAAATTAAATATTTATCAGCAAGGAGTGGCCCTGGTTCAGGTTCTTTTACTTACCGCTATTTTATCTATGATGGCATTACAATTTACCCTGTCTAGCCGGCAACAGGTGACAATGGCAATTGATTTGCAGAATAAGATGCAGGCGGAGATTAAATTACGTACGTTGGAAAGTCGATTACTGTTTACTTTGCTTACTCTCTCGAAAAATAATGCAGACCATACTTCACAGCAAGAAAACGAAATCGGTCGACAGTGGAATTTTTATGGTGAACCTTTCAGTGTATTTAAAGGTGCGACAGCCTCAATTCAGGATATTAACGGTCTGTTGTCTGTGTACGGAGGGGGGCAGTCAAAAGCGCTAGAAGGTTTGTTAACTTTTTTAGGTACTGACCCTTTAGAAGCCAAATCAATCATATCCAATCTTAACTATTGGCAAGGTTATAGTCGAGATCAATTTACGACCATGAATAAACCTCAAGTACGGGGAAATTATTTACTGAGTGTGACTGAATTAAGGATTATAGAGGGAATTGATGATGAATTATATCAACAACTCTTTCCAGTTGTGACCACATTACAGAATCACTTATTCAATCCTTTGACTGCACCTTTACCCTTGTTACAGGCTCAATTATCAGCTGACATTTATACCGAGATCGCTAATTTACGTCGAGAGGGTAAGCTCACTCGTCAGCGGTTTTCTGAGCTGACAGAGATAGAAGAGGGGGACAGTATTACTTTTGTTCCAGGCAGACGGCTACAAATAGAGCTCGTTGTCATCGTCGGGGCTTCGATAGCTAAGCGACGTTTTATCAGCTATCTTCGTCCTGAAAATCAATTTCCTGTTGTGTGGTTTCAATAGTTTATAGCCGCATAAGTGAGTATGAATACACAGTGAGTAGGGGGGGCTGCTACAAAATAATGATAAAGCTGGCAATAAATACAATATCAGTAGTACGTAAGTTTTGCTTTATTGTATTTTGTTTTAATGTCTCGCTCGTTGCTGTTATGGTGATTATCACTACTAGTAGTAATGATTATTGTGTTTTATTTTGATTAAAAGTAACCAGTCTCAATTATCGTTATTGAAATAAGTGTTAAACGTGATTGAAGCCAAATATGACCTTTGTATAAAGGGTATTTCTTATTGCCTTATATTACAGCCGAAATGAAGAATAAATGATGCCAAGCGCTAGCTCAAAAATAATGGATAAAATAAAAAAAATGGCCATGGATCAAGTGATCTATGTTGATGGTCATATTTATCGTTTTAATCGAACAAAGTTTGATGTTAAAAATGATGCTGTGTTTTCATTTGAAATGATGAGTACCAATACGTCGCCGAATGTTAAAGGCAGCGAGTCGGCTAACTTGGTAGAGTCTGGTAGACGAGTCTCCGCCAAAATTGCCGTATTAAGTCGAAATTGTTACAAAGAGCAATTGCAATGGTATCCGATCAGCAAAAAATCTGATGTGGTTAAGCTCGTGAAATTACAAATCAATGCTGCGTCATCTCAGGTTTTATTTATTGTTGGCAAAGCGGTGAATGGTAATACACCTGTTATTTACTATTATCTTAATGAGTTTACCTGTGGTTTAAGGGCGTGGTTGCTCGTCCCTGAAACAAGTTTATTGGGATTGGCACAGCCAGCTGACAGCTTGCTAAGTTACCAGACGATTAACCCTTGTAATACCGTGTTTGTTTCAACGAGTCGTCTCGCGGGTACCGTTTCGGCATTGCAGGGAGGCATGATTCAAAATCTTGATCAGTTTGCTCTGTCACAAGGTGTCAATACACAAAGTAAAGCCCATTTTTCGGCTGAAGAGCACATACAAACCCTCCAAGAACAGTTGCAATATCTTTATCAACTTCCGTTAACGGGTTTTGTTAACAAGTTGGCGTTCTCTTTGAATACAGGGATTACCACCTTGTCCCATTTTGCACTGCCAATGGTTGCGGTGATCACGCTATATCTTGTTTTAGCTGTACAAGTCTCTGAATTTAAAGCTGATAGTGTAAATAAAAAATTACGTGCAGCAACAAAAAATGCTAACTTTGTATTAAATCAGTATCAGGATATCAATGAGATGATTGGCCGCTATCTTCAATTGGCCGATAATACGCCTGAAAACATTCAACTTCTTGATGTGTGGCACGTGCTTGCGCCTATGTTTGAGTCGGGGGTGATGATTGATAATGTGCAGCAACAAGGGCAAACTGTTACCTTGCGTTTAAGGGCCGATTCAGCCTCTCAGGCATTGCAGTTATTGATAAAACAAGGTGGGGTGACCAATGCCAAGTTTGTAGGCTCAGTGCGCCGGCAGCGCAATATGGATGCTGCTAGTATTCAATTTGAACTTAAGTCAGTTATTCCTCTCAATGGCGAGAGCGAAACTATTATCGGTTATCAACAAAACAATCCCTCTTTGGGGCCTAAATAATGCAAGAAATACTGAAGTATAAGCGTTATCTTATCTTGGTCGGGGTGTTAATGTTAATGAAATTTGTTTGGGTGCCACTGTGGCAAACTAAACAGGATAATTGGCAACAACAACAGAAAAATCAAGTTAATTTAAACAAAACTCATGGGCTATTAGCGTTGGCAGACGAGATGCAACAAAAGCAAGAAATCATGTCGACTCGCCTACAGCAAGCGGAATCTCATTTTGCCCAAACTCAAAATATTACTCGCTATAAGCTGGACACTCAATCGGGCTTAGAGAGTCTGTTCAAACGTCATGAAATAGAATTGAGTAATTCATCTTGGCGAGAGGGTCTGATAAGTGATGATATACAAAGTTTGTTATTGGATATTCGTTTTTCAGGATCATTAAAACAATACCTGCATTTATTGCATGAGCTTAAACAAAACCAAGATTTTGCAAACGTGAGTTTAGATTCTAATCAATTGAATATTCGCGGTCAGACACCAGCAAAACTTGGCACTGTCAATGGGCGAGTATCGTTAAAGTTGGCCGTTAAATTGATTGCAGAGGAGGGCTCCTGATGACGATGGTTTTTACATCCCCTTTATCCCATTTTTTGGGGCAACAACGCAATACACAAGCCGTTAATGACAAGCTCAAATGGCTAGGTTTGGGCTTATTGTTGTTGTTAACACTGCTGATGATTGATTACAGTATTAATCAATCAGATGGGCAATGGGTTGAGTCAACTTTGTTACCTGAGTTGCCAAGCATCACTTATTTAACTGATCCGCTTAATGACGCAACCGAGGTGTTGGCTCTTTACCATCGATTTGATCAATCTGAGGTGGCTGAAGTTGATGAAGCGAGTCTACTGACAGAAGATCTTGTAGACAGTATGCCACTGGCTGAGCAAAACAAACAATCAGGTTTACTCAGTAAGCTTTATATTGGTAACAGAATATATCGCCTCAGTGGCATCGTCAGAGCGGATAATGTTCAATCAGGTGAATATAAGGCGGCGTTAAGTGTCTCTTATAGCCAAGCATTGCCGCAAAAAGAACAGACAGCAAGTGAAGTGGAAGTGGCAGGGGTATCGTTAACCAATACTGGCTCATCAGCGTTAAGTGACAACACATACATGAGTTTGATTAAAGGTGATGAACTGAGTCCCTATCAAGTTGAATTAGTTGATAATAGACGTCTGGTATTAACCGATAATCATCGCCGTTTGTGGCTTGAGCTGTTTGTCCCGACAAACTATCGACTCGATGATACCCCTGAGCATATCGAGTCCCATTAGGTTTGGTAGTCAACAAGTTTTGAATCATCCCCTTGTACTGCAATATCGATACTGGGCTTATGGCGTTAAACGGCGCCATTTTCAGTCAATCAATGGTGTTAACCTTAAGTTAACAGACTAGTAGTTTAGTCTTGTTTTTAATCGATTCTGTTTAATTTCTTGTGATTTTCTGCTTAACATGGCTCGATGTTCGGCATTCTAGGTGTTTGATTATCTTGGTGAACGCTAATGATAGGCTGCTAAGTCGTCAACCGATAATAATAATTAAGGGATAGATAATTTCATGATGTTACCCAAGCAAGGCGGCTTTATTACGTTATTTATAAAGCGATTTTCTGGTCAGTTTAAAGCCGCGATGGTGGTTACAGGTATCTTGCTTCTCAATGCTTGTGCCAACTTAGAAACTCAGGATGAAAGAAATCATAAAAAAATAGCCAATTCATACCTGATAAATACCCATGCTGGCGAGGGCCAACAGCAGTCAGTCATCGAATCAAACAATAGCGCAGGGCACCAAGCTAACAATGAAATGTCACTGACTCGGGTGCCGTCCTTGTCAAAATCTCAGCTAGGGTTTAGTAATGATGCTGGTATCGCTGACAGTTTTTCTGACAAAAAAAGTTTAACTATTAGTGCCGATAACATGCCTTTGGTGGATTTTTTACATTACAGTTTTGGTGAGCTGCTACACATTAGCTATGTGTTGGCTCAAGAGTTGGCGGAGCAACCGAGTACCGTCACGTTAAATATTCAAGCGCCCATTAGTGCGAGAAAGTTTTATACCCTGACCGAGCAATTGTTATTGGAGCGAGGGGTCGGCATTATGCGTAAACACGATGTCCTATACATCAGCATGTTGTCAAAAGATAGCGCAGATACCACCGCCATTGGCTATGGCCGTTATGCTAATCAAGTCCCCAATGCCATTAATGTGCAGCAAATTGTTCCGCTGCGTTATACCACTAATAATAAAACCATTAACACTTTACGGGATATTGCCGGGGTAAAAGCCACCGGGGATATACGTAAAGGAGTGTTATTTTTGTCTGGTCGTCGTGAGCAGGTGATCCGCGCGCTGGATTTACTCAGTATTTTAGACACCCCAGGTAGCCGCAGTAGCAATATTGGTTTTTTAACGCTGACCTATATCGACACCGAGACCTTTATTAGCTCAATCACTGAAATCTTGTCTAATGAAGGGATCATGACCGGGGCAAACAGTCAGGATAATCGGGTGTCTTTAGTGCCACTGGCGCAACTAGGTGCCGTGGCGGTGTTTGCCAGCGAAGTTGATTTTATCGAGCGCATCGAGTTTTGGGCGAGACAGTTAGACAAGCCCAGCAAAGGTAACGAAAAGCAGTATTTTATTTATACGCCTAAGTTTGCTCGCGCCTCAGATTTAGGTGACAGTGTGGCGGCATTGATTTCGGGTCGCAGCGCCTCAATGCAAAAAGCGCAGCAAGCCTCCAGTGACAAGGCGGCAGCGATAGAAAATCGCACCCCCACTGGTGGGGGCAGTAACAGCGCCAGTAACGACAACATGAATATGGTGGTGGATGAGCGCTCCAATGCATTGATTTTTTATTCATCAGGCCCTGACTATCAGGCCATTCAACCCTTGGTGGCTCGGCTGGATGTGATGCCAAAACAGGTGATCCTTGAGGTGTCTATTGCCGAGGTGACCTTAACCGATGAGTTTAAATTCGGCGTCGATATGGCGTTTAGCTCTGGCAATTTTAATTTTAGCAACACACATGGTGCAGACAAAATTGGTGGCAGCATATTAAGTTGGGCCAGTGACGGCAATAAGATAGATGTACAGGCGTTTGAGAGCAACAAATGGGTCAATGTGCTCTCCAAACCCAGCTTATTGGTGCGTGACGGGGTGGCGGCCAATATTCAGGTGGGAACCGATATTCCAGTAGTGGGCAAGACAACCACAGATTCTACTAATGGGGTCACCAGATCGGTCGAGTACCGTAAAACTGGCATCGATGTCACCGTGACTCCAACGATCAATGCACAAGGCGTGGTGATCATGACCATTTCTCAGAGTAATTCTAATCAGGTCGATGGCGGCACTGAGGTGGAAGGCAATCCGCAAATATTTGAGCGCAGTATTGAGACCGAAGTGGTGGCAGAAAGTGGCCAAACGGTGATTTTAGGCGGACTCATCAGTGAAAACAGTACCGATAATCAAGTGGGGCTGCCTTGGCTGAGCCAGCTGCCATTAATTGGTGCCTTATTTGGCACCACGGTCCAGAGCACCACCAGAACAGAGCTGGTGATCATGGTCACCCCGAAAGTGATAACCCGCAGTGATGAATGGGATGACATCAAGAGCAATTTAAAACAAGGCTTGCAGTTTTTAGATTTCAATTAAGCGATGCACATTGTGCCCTATATCGTTATGTTGAACTCATCAAGAGGGTGTTGTTGGTGCGGTGCGGCAAAGCCTGTTATCACTTATTTATCATTGTTATATACGACTTATGTCAGTTTACACTTGCTCAAAGTAGGTTGAAAAACGAGCTGCGAAATATCTTTTTCTGGTGTTGAGTTGTGTTTTTGTTAATATTCTGTGTCAATATGCGTATAAGATGTTGACTTATTGGTTGTAGATTATAAACTGTGTGCGAGAAGTTAAAGTAGACGTGCTAGGGGTTTCTAGTGCTCCCAGCTTAGCTTTATATGTTTGCTCGAAGGATTGGCTTAAGACGCATCTTAAGGTGAGTGAGTAGATGAAATTTAACTTTCTAGAAAAGTTGTCATAGTACGGAACAACCGTGGCCAATATCAACAATGAGCTTGGCTGCTTGTTCCAATTTCATGAAATTGGAGATTTGGACATATGAAAAAAATATTCACGGCTTCACTTCTTGCTGCTGCGGTAGCAATGTCTTTTAGCGCGAGTGCAGTAACTATTGGTAGCACTACAATAACTCAGCTATCGCAAGAAGGTGTGGCTCAGGGAGTGACTACTGGTGTAATCCCTCTTGAATTCGATGTTACAGTACAGGCTGAGCATCCTGCTGGTTCAACCATCACATTGACCTTTGATGATAAGGTTGATCTAGGTGCTATAGCCGTAGCTGGTGGGGTTGTTACTCAGAGCCCTGCTGGTGGTAAAGGTGCTGCAGGAGATTTAGGCTTTGATTACGGTACCGGCTCTTTTACCTTTGATAACGTTGTGGTTGATACTGTGGCAGGTACTATTATGTTTGACGTGAATTTGGGTAACCCACTGACAGCTAATTCGGCGTTTCGTGTAACGATAGGTGCTCATGGTTACGGTACTCTTACTGGCGACCCTCTTGGTGATGGTAATGATGTCGTTGATTTATCAGGCGCAACGTCAGTGACTTATGCATCTGAAACCGCTGGTGCCGTTGCTATCGAAGCTGGCACAGGGGTAGTTGCTGAAGAAGTGTCTCAGTTTGCATTTTCTGTCCCGACTAAATTTGATCAGCTTATTGACCGAACTGTTTTAACTCAGTTTGCCGACACAACGGTTGCTGATCAACTGCAATATACTATTAATAACAATGAAGCTCTAGAGGCATCGTTGAGTATTGTTTCAGGCTTTGTTGTGCTGGATGGTACGTTTACAGGTTTAGTTTCTGTCGCCAATGCTGCTGGTACTAATGATTTTGCTACTGGTAGCTTTGCGGATCCGGGTAACCCAGTGGTTAGCGCTGGATTTGATGAGCTAACTATGGCGCTTATCGTTGCTGAGATCGGAGCTGTTGGTGCAGATGTCACTGAGGATATTGATTTTGCTTTAGTGACTGCGGCAACTGATATTCCTGAGACGGGAGCAATCACGGCGTCTTTATTGCTGACGCCTTCTAACGGCGGTGCGGCAGAGTTTACGGTTGCCTCTAATATTGCTGCTGGTGAGTGGGCTTTAGACTCGTCAATTGTCAATGTGCCTTATTTGCCGGTTGGTTTTGGTTTGACGCCAAATGTTGAAATTGCCAACGAAATGGCGACGAATTCTGACATTCAAATTCGTGGTTTTGACCAAAATGGCGTGGTATACCCGCTGACAATGTTACCGTTCCAAGCGAACGCTAATACAGTGACTAAAGTATCAGAAGCTGATATCGAGACTGCATTTGGCCTGGCGGCGGACTCTAAGACTAAGCTTAGTGTTACTTTTGTTATCGATGCTGACGCTGACAAGATTTCGGTGGCACCATATTATCGTCAAAACGAAAGCCGTATCAACGTACTGTCTGATCAGTACAAAGGAATTTAACGAACAGTTAAATTGTTAGTGTTGATACTGAACATTTGCTAGACATCAAACGAGCCTGCGGGCTCGTTTTTATGTTTGCTGTGTTAATTCATCTTTGCAGTTAATTTATCTTTAATCATTCCTTTTTTAATCATCCCTTCTTTTTGGCATGTCATTACAGTCAAGGAACTTGAACACTTTTAAATAACTGAAATAAATCATTTAATTAACATTTTGTTTGCTGTTATACTGGCTCGTCACTGCTGAGCTGTGGTTTCATTCGCTGATGTGATGGGCGTGTATCAGCGCTTTGCTGATGGCATGTACGCGATCTCATCACGCATAATAGTGGTATTAAGACAGTAGAGTTAATGATATTAAGCCCATTTTTTAACCCCATATTGGCCAATATATCCTGGTTGTTAACTGATCGGGTTATCACTATGCTCATCCAGTTACTGGTGAGTGTAGTCTTAGCTTGCAGTTTGGGACCTGTTGGGTTTGGTGAGCTCAGTTATCTGCTGGCGTTTATCGCCATGGTGATGCCTTTGGCCAGTTTAGGCCTGAATGCCATCGTGACGCGCGAGCTGATTAATGCGCCTAACTCTGAGCATAAAATTATTGCCACTGTGATGTGCTTTAGGTTAATGGGCGCGTTTATCGGCAGCGTTATTTGTTTGTGTTTTGTCTATGGCGGCGGCGTCACTTTGCAAGTTCATCAAGGCTTGGCGTTATTAGCTTTGGCTAATGTGTTTAACGCGTTTGCTGTTGTTGAATTTTGGTTCCAAGCCCAGCTACAAGCCAAACCTGTGGTGCGAATGCGCTTGTTGATTGCCATGTTTTTTGCCTTTGCAAAATTGCTGGCTGTTTGGTGTCAGGCCAGTTTTATGGTGCTGGTCTCTTTGTTTGCACTGGAAACCGTCTGCTTAGGGGGCGGTTATATTGTTATTTATTACTATTATTCTGCCAGTGTATATTGGCGCGAATGTGATTTTAGTTACGGTGTTGGGTTATTAAAGCAGTCATTTTGGCTGGTATTATCCGGTATTGCGGCGGTCATTTATTTAAAAGTCGATCAATTGATGCTGCAGCATTTGACATCATCTGAACAAGTGGGAACCTACGCCGTTGCGGCTAAGTTATCTGAAGTATGGTATTTTTTTGCCGATGCTATTGTGATAAGCCTATTCCCCGCCATGATAAAGTTAAGCAAGAAATTGGACACGGGGCGGTATTGGTACCGGTTACAGTCAGTGTCGGACGGTTTATTTGTGATGGCGGCTGGTATTGCTATTGTGGTTAGTTTATTGGCGAAACCTTTAATCATCTTATTGTTTGGTGTTGACTATTTGCCTTCGGTGACCATTTTACAGATCCATATCTGGGCAGGTGTGTTTGTCTTTATGAGGGCGTTAGTCAGTAAGTGGCTATTGGTGGCAAATTTGCTGCCATTTTCTTTACTGAGTCATGGCATTGGCGCCATTATCAATGTAGGGGTTAACTGGTTGCTTATTCCTATTTGGGGAGGTCAGGGCGCGGCGGTGGCCACTTTATTATCTTATTTTATCGCCTCTTATTTAGCTTTTTGGATTAGTCCTAAAACGCGGCCAATAGCCAAAGTGATGTCTTATTCCATTTTATTGCCTTTTACCTTTGGCTACCGTTATTGGCCAAGACATTCCTTAGAGAATAAATCATAAATGAAGACGTTTATATTGAGACAGATCCCTGCCAGTGTTAAGCACAGAATAAAGCAATGGCTGACGTGTGTGAACATGGCTTTTTTGACCTTATTTGCTTTGAATGGTTTCTTGGCCTCTTTGTTTTATTGTTTTTTTAGTCGACAGTTTTATCGGGAGCATAAAGCCGTGTTACAGGGGCGTTTAGCTTATCACCGCTCTTTAGTTGAGTGCGGGCAAAGTAGTGCTTTATTAAGAAGAAATATTCATCGGCTCGAGAAGGGGTTGATCATGCGCCCAAGGCGTAAGGTGTTTGCCGAAAATTATATTTTGGAAACCCTAGACAGTTTTATTAAGGTTAATGTAGCGCCAGATGCGTGTATTGATGAATTAAGTTGGGCTACCGACGTGTTAACAGAGTATTTTTCTGTGGTTGGTTATGGGCCGAGGATCAATATGGCTAACGAATTGTTTTTAGCGGTTGAGAATAAAGTGCAAGCCAAAGGTTGCTTACCTTATATTCATAAAACCTTACCGGATTGTCCGCTCGATTATGAAGCCATTATGACGCTTTTTACCCGTCGTCGTTCGGTGCGTTGGTACCAAGATAAAGCAGTTGATATGGCACTAATACGCAAAGCGGTTCAGGCGGCGACTTTAGCTCCTTCAGCTTGTAATCGTCAACCTTATGAGTTTCATGTGGTGAGCGATTCAACAAAGGTGGCTGAGGTTGCTAAGTGCGCCATGGGTACGGTTGGTTTTGCTGATAATTTGCCCTGCATTATTGTGGTGGTTGCTAATTTAGATGCTTATCCAGCAGAGCGTGATCGTCATGTTATCTATATTGATAGCGCGCTGGCAACGATGCAGTTGATGCTTGCATGTGAAACATTAGGGCTATCGACATGCCCTATTAATTGGCCTGATATTGAAACTAATGAACGTGTATTAGCGGATAAGTTGTGCTTGAAATATCACCAGAGACCGGTCATGTTATTGGCGGTGGGTTATGCCGATCCCGATGGCGGAATTCCATTCTCGCAAAAGAAAAGTGATCGATTATTAGTCAAGGAAGTCACGTTATGATGATTGAAATTAAAGGGATTCAGTTTATCAATAAAGGTGCTGAGTTGATGTTACATGCTGTATTGCAGCAAATGAAAAACTATTGGCCTGACTCTGAATTAGTATTGGCTCCGAATTCTAATTCCTCTTATCTTGATCGTGCTAACGTTGGGGCTTATCAAAAGCTGTCGATAAAAAAAGGAAAATTGGATGTTAACCGACTCAGTTATGTTATTCCTGACGCTATTCGTGGAGCGTTGAAAGCAAAATTTGGTTTGGTTACTGAAGCCGATATCGATGTTGTTTTAGATGCATCAGGTTTTGCTTACGGTGATCAGTGGAGCGCGCTATCGATAAAGCTATTGGCCAATGAGATAGGGCGCTTGACTGCTAACGGTAAAAAGTATGTATTTTTACCTCAGGCGTTAGGTGACTTTACCCGCAAGCAAGATATTGAGTACTTGAAATCTGCTTTGCCTAAGGCGACATTGATTTGTGCTCGTGAAAATAGCAGTTTTGAACATGTCGCTAATGTGATTGGTCGTCGCAATAATTTAGTGCAATATCCTGATTTTACTAATTTGTTGGAAGGTGTTGTGCCTGATTATTATATCAATGGTGAAAAGCGGATTTTAATCATCCCTAATCACAATATGATAGGTATTCGAAATGTACATAGTGAGTGGAAAAAAAGTTATGTTGAGGTACTCATTAGTGTGGTATCAGTGATTAGAGAACTTGGGTTTGAGCCAGTACTGCTCAATCATGAAGGAAAAAAAGATGCGAATATTTGTCACAAAGTTCAGCAAACCGCGGGTGAAGATATTGTGTTGATAAACGAAATTGACCCATTAAAAGTCAAAGGGATTATTGGCATGAGTAAGGCCGTGGTGTGTTCACGTTTTCATGGATGCGTCAGTGCATTATCACAAGGTGTTCCATGTCTTGGCACCAGCTGGAGTCATAAGTATGAGCGTTTATATGAAGAGTATCTGCAGCCAGATTGTTTAATTTATCCACATATCACTGCAGCTGAAATAAAACAGGTGTTAGCTACAGCAATTGCAACGGTTGATGAGCCTGAAAAGTCTCAAGCAAGAGAACATTTTAAGCTTCAAAGTCAAGCTATGTGGGCAAAAGTCAATCAACTGATCTGTTAAATGTTGTTCGTGAGATTGACCTTCTCTGCTCACATGGTGTTTCTGGTATTTGAATTGAGACTAGGTTATTATTCTTTGATTGTGATGCCCCCATATTGAGTCATTAATGCAGTGACTTTGTTGGTAAATAAAGGCCCATATTCCAGTCATGTTATTCAGTGGTTATCAGATCGAAATATCAAGTTGTGATCACTCAAGGTTAATAGTGTCAAACTGGTTTTAATGATGCTATTGCTGAGATTAAAGTACTTTAGATCAATAAGAAACTAGGACTTTCCGTGAATAATGTCACCTAGAATGAGCTCATACAGAACAAAATAAGGTTAAAAATGAAGATTGCTATCGCCGGTACCGGTTATGTAGGCTTGTCAAATGCCGTATTACTATCGCAATATAATGAGGTGATTGCTGTAGATATCATTGAAGAAAGAGTCGCATTAATCAATGATAAAAAATCTCCTATTGCAGATAAAGAAATTGAAGATTATCTGCTAAATAAGCCATTAAAGCTGACTGCCACCTGTGATAAAACATTAGCTTATACCGCTGCTGATTATGTGATTGTGGCTACGCCGACAGACTATGATCCTGAAACTAACTATTTTAATACCACTTCAGTAGAAATGGTTATTCAAGACGTGTTGGCGATTAATCCAGCAGCGGTTATTGTCATTAAGTCAACGGTGCCTGTTGGCTTTACTGAGTCTGTTCGCAAGAAGTTTGGCTGTGATAATATCATTTTCTCGCCTGAGTTTTTACGTGAAGGGACGGCATTATACGATAATCTTCATCCGTCACGCATCATCATAGGTGAGCGATCTGAGCGTGCGGCAGTGTTTGCAAATTTATTATCAAACGCGGCACTAAAAGAAGATATTCCTCTATTGTTTACTGACTCTACAGAGGCTGAAGCGGTTAAATTGTTTTCCAATACTTATTTAGCGATGCGCGTCGCTTATTTCAATGAGCTAGATACTTACGCTGAAACTCACGGTCTACATACGCGACAGATTATTGAAGGGGTAGGTTTAGACCCTCGTATTGGCTCTCATTATAACAATCCGTCGTTCGGTTATGGTGGTTATTGCTTACCAAAGGATACTAAGCAGCTGCGTGCAAATTACAGCGATGTGCCTAACAGCTTAATTGGGGCCATTGTTGATGCCAATACTACCCGAAAAGACTTTGTTGCCAGTGCGATTCTTAAGACAAATCCTACCGTAGTCGGTATTTATCGGTTAATCATGAAAAGCGGTTCAGATAACTTTAGAGCCTCGTCGATTCAAGGTATTATGAAACGGATTAAAGCGAAAGGTGTTGAAGTCGTTGTTTATGAACCTGTGCTTGAGGATAAAGAATTTTTTCACTCCCGAGTGGTCAAAGACCTCACTGAGTTTAAACAGATGTCCGATGTTATTGTATCAAATCGCATGGTTGAAGAGCTTGAAGATGTAGCCGAGAAAATTTATACACGTGATTTGTTTGGCCATGATACGTAAATAGTGACTTTTTAACCGATTTTACCATAAATAATTCCAGAGCTTAACTTAGTTAAGCTCTTTGCGTTAAGGAGCAACATGAAAGTTGTTATTCCCGTTGCTGGACTTGGTACACGTATGCTACCAGCGACCAAAGCGATTCCAAAAGAGATGTTGCCTTTAGTTGATAAACCCTTGATTCAATATATTGTTGATGAATGTGTTAAAGCAAGTGTCAAAGAAATTGTATTGGTTACTCATGCGAGCAAAAATGCAATAGAAAATCATTTTGATACCTCATATGAATTAGAATCGACACTGGAGAAGCGCGTGAAGCGTCAGCTACTTGAAGAAGTACAGGCAATTTGCCCTAAAGGAGTGACGATTATGCATGTCCGTCAAGGTGAAGCTAAAGGCTTAGGTCATGCAGTGCTATGTGCAAAACCTTGTATTGGCAATCATCCGTTTGCAGTCGTGTTACCTGACGTTATTTTGGATGAATATAGCGCTGATCAAACCAGTGAAAATTTAGCGGCGATGATAAAGCGTTACAATTTGACTGAATCTAGCCAGATAATGGTTGCGCCAGTGGCAATCGAAGAGGTGAATAAATACGGCATTGCAGATTGTGCTGGCGTTGATATTGGACCTGGTGATTCAGCTAAAATCACTGCTGTGGTGGAGAAACCAGCAATGAATGATGCGCCTTCAAACTTGGCGGTTGTTGGTCGTTATGTTCTTTCAGATAAAATTTGGGACTTACTTGCTAAAACACCAACAGGTGCAGGGGATGAAATTCAATTAACCGATGCTATTGATATGCTGATTAAATCAGATACGGTTGAGGCATTTCATATGGCGGGTAAATCCCATGATTGTGGAGATAAACTTGGATATATGACAGCATTTGTCGAATATGGGCTGAGAAATGAGAAGCTTGGTACTGAGTTTCTTAAAAACGTGAAGGATTTAGTGGGTGAAAGTTAGGCTAAGCTAAGAAGGCCCGGCTCCCAAAGAGCCTATGACAGCCTTCGAAACAGACTTATTCTATACACTTTCTTTAACCGTCAGTGTTCCGTTATCCGTAAGCACAGTGTTCATTTCAGCTATGCCTGCTTGTTTCTGCTTAACTTTGTTGTTGTGTAAGTGCTGTTAGCCCTAAGCGGGCAAAAACAAACAGTGAGTGGTGGTGCTCCGATGATAAGAGGTATTCAATAACCTTGTGGTCGATATTTAAATAGTCATGCACTAGGGCATTTCGCATACCGATAATGTGCTTCCATTGGGTCTTATTGTCTTGAATAACACCATGTTCCACTAAGCGTTCAAAAGCTTGGTATGCACTGGTTGGGGCCACTTGGTCTAAGTGCTTGCACCAATGCTTTGCTATTCCGATACAAGCTTCGATGGTGATCTGTAAACTACGTTCTGCCGCGCGGTATTCGTATTGTCCCATGGAGCGTGTTTTTACGATAGTGCTCAGACCATTTAGCTCACTTTCTAATTGTGCTAAATGAGTTCACATTGAATCTATATATACCCAAGCCACTTCAAGGTGCTCGTTTCAGAGTCCCATAGTATGGCTGAATAAGGCAGTGATTGAGACAATGGATAACACTAACGCAATGCGGGTATTCTATGGAAACTCCCGCAGGGCATGGCGAGAAGCAACCTATTTCTTCGTTATGAAATATTGAATTACGACTGAACGGATTCAGGAGCTAGGGCGAAGCAGGATGCCCGAGCCGAGAATAACGAGTCCATCAATTTCATGAAGACCGCCATGGATGGTGGGAATGTCGTTAATGCAGGAGCAATTAACGCCCTTGAACTCTGTCACTTCTCGACGTGCTGAATTCTGCATCTTGAGGTAGTTTGGGTATAAGTATTATCCATGCTGTTTTATCCATAAACCTTATAATGGTATTGATAGTCCAACTCCCACATCGACATGATCCGACGAGAACAGGTAAATTCGTGTGTTGGGTTTTTGTTTATGAGTAGCTTACCCGTTTGTAGCACCCCCATTGAGATAGGTATTGCCGCATGCTCCATGTCTAAAACAGACAAACCATTTTCGGGGAGCTGTAATTGGTTTTGCCATTCTAGCGCGAGGAGTTCTGGTCGTAAACGACGCTCTAAGATGTTATCTAGATGAAAATTGAATATCACTGCTAAATCAATGTCGCTGTTTGCACTAGCATTAGCTTTAGAGCCATAAAGCCAAAGGGCATCAATGTTGGGATCACTTTCTGCCAGTTAGATTATTTTTTGCAGTGTTGTTTCGAATGTCATTCATGATGCTTAGGGTAATGTCTCGTTAGAAAATAGTATATATGTATGGGGTGATTCGAGCTAGATAAAGCTAAAACGAACCTAGTTTTACCTATAAATTGATACCACTATGCCACTATCCACTATCCACTATCCATTATCTTTTTCTCCCATCTCTTTCAAAAAATCAGCGAGTTCTTCTTGCCAATGGTTCTACTGGTATAAAAGGGGGATCTTGACTTAGGAAATGGTAAAGCTCAGCCCTCGCTATTCCTTATCAGTACTTCATATTCATTTTCGGTATAGGTTTTCACTCTTTAATAACTTTTAATCTTGTTGGTGACTGTTATTATCAACTCATGATAATTAGTTAACTTAAGTGCGTTCCTGTTCAATATTGAATAGGTAGGGCCTATACGGAAATCGATATGTCGACATACCAAACCCATCTCAAACAGCTTGAAGCTGAATCCATTCAAATTATGCGTGAGGTTGCCGCCGAATTTGATAATCCTGTGATGCTTTATTCGGTCGGTAAAGATTCGTCGGTTCTCTTACATCTGGCGCGTAAAGCCTTCTATCCGGGAAAAATCCCTTTTCCATTAATGCATGTGGATACCAATTGGAAATTCAAGGAAATGATTGAGTTTCGAGATCAAATGGCTAACAAACATGGTTTTGATCTTATTGTGCATAAGAATCCTCGCGGTGTCGAGATGAACATCAGTCCGTTTACTCATGGCAGTGCTAAGCATACCGATATCATGAAAACCCAAGGGCTTAAGCAAGCGTTAGATAAACACGGTTTTGATGCCGCTTTTGGTGGAGCGCGCCGTGATGAAGAAAAATCTCGTGCTAAAGAGCGAGTGTACTCATTTCGCGACAGTCAGCATCGATGGGATCCGAAAAATCAACGCCCAGAACTTTGGAATATATACAACGGCAAGGTTGATAAAGGAGAGAGCATACGAGTGTTCCCGTTATCCAATTGGACTGAGCTGGATATTTGGCAGTATATCTATCTAGAAGGCATTGAGATCCCTTCGCTTTATCTGGCAAAGCCTCGCCCCGTTGTTGAGCGCGATGGCACTTTGATCATGGTTGATGATGCCCGTATGCCGATAGAAGGTGATGAAGAGGTGCAAACTAAGATGGTGCGCTTTAGAACCTTGGGTTGTTATCCGTTAACGGGGGCGGTTGAATCAGTCGCCACCACCTTGCCTGAAATTATTCAAGAAATGTTGCTTTGTACCACCTCTGAACGTCAAGGCCGGGTTATCGACAATGACTCTGCGGGTTCGATGGAGAAGAAGAAAATGGAAGGCTACTTCTAAAATTGGAAAGCGATTTTAGAAGTCAGTTCGGCTCTCGCCGTGAGCAAGCTTTTTTAATAAAAGCTATAAACGGTAAGTTTTGAGCTATCAGTTGAGCAGTTAATTGGACATTCGCTAGATCTTCTTTGGCTGAAGCTCGAACTCAAATTGACATTGGCATCGATATTGGTTACCTCTCCAAACCACAAGGTTAACTTTGGCTTGATGAGACAAGGGAGCTATCGGCCATGATTCATAGTTTGAAAAACAAAATTTACGGAGTATGTATGACCACCGATTCTAATTTGATTGCAGCAGACATTGAAGAGTACCTAAAGCTTCACGAAAATAAAGATATGCTAAGGGTACTGACCTGTGGCAGTGTCGATGATGGTAAGTCTACGTTAATTGGCCGCTTGTTATTCGACAGCAAAATGATTTTTGACGATCAGATGGCGGCCATTGAAAAAGACTCTACACGTTTTAATACCACGGATGAATCATTTGATTTAGCCCTGCTGGTGGACGGACTTCAATCTGAGCGTGAGCAGGGGATCACCATTGATGTGGCTTATCGTTATTTCACCACAGAGCTGCGAAAATTTATCATTGCTGATACGCCAGGTCATGAACAATATACGCGCAATATGGCGACCGGCGCATCTACCAGCGATCTTGCTATTATTCTCATCGATGCGCGCCATGGTGTACAGGTTCAAACCCGTCGTCACAGTTTTATTTGTTCATTGCTGGGTATCAAGCATGTGGTGATCGCCATCAATAAAATGGATGCGGTTGATTACGATCAAACTGTTTATCAAAACATTAAAAAAGAGTACCGTGAGTTTGCTAAAGATCTGTCCTTTACCGATGTGCGCTTTGTGCCTATCTCGGCACTGAAAGGGGATAATGTGGTCAATGAAAGTGAGCACATGAAGTGGTACCCGGGGTCGACCTTACTTAAGTTACTCAATACCGTTTCGGTAGTGCATGAACATAGCGAGTCTTTTCGTTTTCAAGTGCAATATGTTAATCGTCCAAATCTGGATTTTAGAGGGTTTTGCGGCACGTTGGCTTCAGGAGAGATCCGCGTGGGTGACACGATAGTGACTTTGCCATCGGGTAAAGAAAGCCAAATTAAATCCATTGTCACGTTCGATGGTGAACTTGAAAAAGCGGTTGCAGGGCAGTCGGTCACATTGACATTAACTGATGAAATTGATGTGGGTCGTGGTGACATGTTAGTGCGCCCTCACGATAAACCGAATTCGAGCACATATTTTGCCGCTGATGTGGTTTGGATGACGGAAGAGCCGTTATGTGTTGATCGAGAGTACGCCATTAAAATGGGCAGTAAAGCGGTCTATGGTTATGCCGATGCCATCAATTACAAAGTTGATGTGAATACATTGACGCAGCAGCCGGTGCAGCAGTTAGGGCTAAATGAAATCGGTCATTGTCACTTTAGGGTGACTGAGCCTGTGCAGTTCGATGCCTATGATGTGAATCGAACCACGGGATCTTTTATCATTATTGATAGGTTAACAAATGTCACCGTGGGTGCGGGGATGATCCGCCATGCTCTTGAAGGTAAGGCGGTAGAAGTGCACCCTTACTCAACATTTGAATTAGAAATGAATGCGTTAGTGCGTAAACACTTCCCACACTGGGGTGCGAAGGATATTACAAAGGCGTAATGGGTCGTGGTAAGCCGCCAGTGTTAAGTGAGCCTCAATAGCACTTAATATCATAACGGGTGGCTTCAGGTACTTTTTTAGGTACTTTCTCAGTGGCTTTTGCTGACACTGGTAACTTGTCGTATTAGGATATCATACACTTATGTCGTTAAATGGGTACCTTACCATAGGTATATTTCTCGCCACTATTGCGGGATTAGTGCGCTTTCAGAGTCGACCATCCTTGGTATTTGGTGCGACTTTACTGGCATTGGTAGCCTTGAATTTAGTCAGTCGTGAACAACTGTTATCGAGTATGTCCAATCCAGGACTGGTTACATTAGTTTTGTTGATTTTGTGTTCCTTTGCACTGGAGAAAACACGTTTGTTGCGTGTGATAGCCTCTAAAGTGATTGTGAGTAATTATGATTCAACTTGGTTACGCCTATTTGGTGTTACAGCATTCAGCTCAGCTCTATTAAACAATACGGCGGTGGTGGCAACCTTGCTCTCTCCGATCCGCAATAATCCCCATCATTTTGCCAGTAAGTTATTACTTCCTCTTTCTTATGCCGCCATTTTAGGGGGGACGCTGACGCTAATAGGTACTTCGACCAATCTAATCGTTAATAGCCTTTATATTGATGCTAGCGGTCAATCATTGAGTTTTTTTTCATTTACTGCCGTCGGCGTGCTATTAGTGCTTGGCTGTGGATTGGTTTTGAAGATGGTTTCTCGCTGGTTGCCTGACATTGAACATAAACAGTCCTGTTCAAAAGGGTATTTTATCGATGCTAAAATCGTACCAGACTCTGAGTTGATTGACCGTTCGGTGGAGAATAATGGTTTAAGGCATTTAGAGTCGTTATTCTTGGTTGAAGTGGTACGTAATAAAAGCTTAATTAGCCCAGTGACGCCAGCAGAGGTGCTGCAAGTGGATGATCGACTTATTTTTAGTGGTGATATCACTAAAATGATGCAGCTTAGTCAATTCTCGGGGTTAGAGATGTTTGCTGAGAAGAATGGCTTATTAGATTCGAATCTGACCGAAGTCGTGGTTAAGCAGGAGAGTATGCTGCTTGCTAAAACCTTAAAAGAGGTAGGTTTTAGGGCGTTATTTGATGCCGCTGTGGTCGCAATTAGGCGTGATGGTGAAGAGATATCGGGCAAGCTTGGGGAAGTGGTGATAAAGGCGGGAGACTTTTTAGTCTTGGCCGTCGGTGATGATTTTAAATCACGACGTAATATCAGTAAAAACTTTATTGTGATCAGCGGTGTTGAACCCGAGATGAGGATTAATGGTTTAAAAGCTTGGTTGTCAATTGGGGGGTTCGTTTTAACCATAGCATTAGCGGCTACGGGCGTTATCGACATGTTGCAAGGGCTGATGTTACTTTTGGGGGGATTGATATTCAGCCAATGCATTAGTGTGAATGAAGTGGTCAGACGCTTTCCTCTTGATATTTGGTTAATTGTGTCCACTGCTATCTTGTTATCCCATGCTTTAGTGAATGCGGGAGTGGTTGATATATTTTCTTTATGGATCAGCCAGGTTGCTGATAAGGAACACGCGATTTGGGCGTTGATTTTAGTTTATTTGATGACCTGGTTGGTGACAGAGCTGGTGACTAATAACGCCGCAGCCGCCTTGATGTTTCCTATCAGTTACAGTATTGCTTTAGGGTTTAGCGTCGATATTTTGCCCTTTATTATGACCGTCGCTTTTGCTGCCAGTGGCAGTTTTATCAGCCCTTATGGGTATCAAACTAACTTAATGGTGTATAACGCAGGTCAATACAAACTCATGGATTTTGTTAAAGTGGGGTTACCTGTCAGCTTAGTATATGCGGTGATTGTATTAACGGCAGTGCCGATATTTTTTCCATTTCAGCACTGAAAAATAGCCAGTTGGCTTTAAAAATAATGGTATTACTCCAGCGGGGTTAAAGGAAAAACATGTCACCGTATAAAACAGTTATAAATGAAGCTAAATCCACTGATGTGGTGTGGCATTTAGCGAGTGTCACCCATGAGCAAAGAGTGATGGCTCAGGGGCATTTACCTGCGGTTATCTGGTTCACGGGGTTAAGTGGCTCTGGCAAATCGACCATCGCCAATGCCGTCGATAACATGTTATATGATTTGGGGTGCACGACTTATCTGCTTGATGGCGATAACGTGCGCCATGGACTTAATGGCGATCTTGGTTTTTCTGATGCAGATAGGGTTGAGAATATTCGCCGTATTGGTGAGGTTGCTAAGCTTTTTGTGGATGCCGGTTTGCTGGTGTCGACGGCATTTATTTCGCCATTTTTGGCAGACAGAGAGATGGTGAGAAACCAGTTAGGTTTTGGGCAGTTTATTGAAGTCTTTATTGATACGCCAATAGAGGTGTGTGAACAGCGTGATCCTAAAGGTTTATATCAGAAGGCGAGAGCTGGCGAAATTCGCAATTTTACAGGTATTGATTCGTCATATGAAGTCCCGTTAACCCCAGAGATCCATGTGGAGACGGATAAGATGTCAGTTAATGCGTGCGCTGAGAAAATTGTCAACTACCTTAAAACTAAGGGTTATATTGAAGCTACGGCGGATCAGTGAGCTGGATCTGTTAATGTGATAAAGACTTGCCCGTGTAAGGTATTTTATCTCAGACAGGATATTCATGAATTACGATATTTTTAATGGTGATGCTGATGGCATTATTGCTTTACTGCAACTTAGACTCGTATCCCCTACAGACAGTGAACTTGTCACCGGGGTTAAGCGAGATATTGAACTACTTGATAAGCTTGAAGTGAAACAAGGAGATAGTCTGACGGTATTGGATATCTCGATGGAGGCCAATCGAGCTGGCTTATTACGGGCTCTGCAGTTAGGGGCCAGTGTTTTTTATGCTGATCATCACCGAAGTGGTGAGATCCCTCAATGTGCTAACTTATCAGCGCACATTGATCTCGATGCTAATACTTGTACGAGTTTAATTATCGATAAATTGTTAGAGGGGCAATGCCATTATTGGGCCATTACGGCAGCTTATGGGGATAATTTAGTCCATAAAGCCAGATTGTTGTCGCAAGAGGCAGGGTTATCTGAGGCACAAAGTGAACAACTTAACGAACTTGGCACGTTAATTAATTACAACGGTTACGGTGTCCGGCTTGAGGATTTACACTTTCATCCTGCGACTTTGTATCAAGCGCTGCTCAAATATGCTAATCCATTTGATGTCATTACTGATGTAAACTCGCCTTTTTACGTATTACGAACCGCATATCAACAAGACATGGCCAACGCATTAGCCATTGATCCTTGGTATCAGAGTCAAATTTTAGCGCTATATGAACTTGAAGATGCACCTTGGTCGAGGCGGATCAGCGGTGCTTACGGTAATCATCTTGCCAATCAACATCGAGACCGTGCACATGGTGTTTTCAGTGAAAACCTTGATGGCACCTTGAAGGTCTCTTTACGTGCCCCTTTATCTAATAAACAAGGTGCTGGTGATATTTGCAGCCAGTTTAGTACTGGTGGCGGACGTGCTGCCGCTGCGGGCGTTAATGCATTACCTCGCGCTGACATAGCGCGGTTTATTGCAGCCGTAGAACGCCATTATCTGAGATGAAAATTGGTTTTTGACTGGGTGAGTCTCAGATCTTTAGTGCCTAAGTGGATCTGCTAGAAAATAAATAGTGCTCAATATTTTCAAATGCATCTTGATCATGTGCTTGCCAGAAAATATTTTGCAGCAACTGGTATTCATTTTTAGTTGCAAGAGGAATGTGAAAACTCTCATCCTTACTAAGGGTATCGAGTAATGCTTGAAAAGTGTGAACTCTGTGTTTTGAGTCTTGTGCCTTCTCTCCCGATGGCTCACCCACTAGCGGAAGATATTCAGCATAGTCATAAACTTCTCGTATTTGTTCATTCTGATCATCTTGAGTAAAGCAGTAAAAAAGAATAGGGATCTGATGTAATAAGAGATCAACAAATAATGAGGATTGATCGGTGATTAATAGATTAACCTCTTGTAAAATACTGTAAACATCTTGCCAGTGAGAAAGGTCAATGATATTTGGATATTGAGTTAACTGCTTACCAAGATGAGCTTCATTTGGATGAAAACGGGTTAAAAATAGCTGATTTTTTTTCACTAATTGTTTGGATAATATTGCCCAATCAAACGCATTATCATAAGGGTTATATGCATTTACTTCAGCGCCCGTAGATTGTAGACCACTGTCTCGCCAAGTGGGGACATATAAAATCACCTTATCATATTGATTATTTAATAAACTTGCGATTGAGGTGGTTTGCTCGGGGTAGCGTTTGTAATAATCGGTTCTAGGGTTACCGCTACGAATTAATTGTTGTGGATTAAGCCTAAAAGCTGACGTAAATAGGTTATCTATTGTGGGGCTTGGGCTGAGCATCAGATCGGGTTTGACATGTTGTTGATGAAAATTCAGTGTGTTTGACCATTGACTCATCAGAGTATCCGCTTGATAGGATTGTGCTAAAGGACCCGATTTGATGTCGAATTCAATTTTTTTAAGTGGTGAGCCATGCCATAAATTTACTTTAACAGCACCTTTAGCCACATACTGATTGATATCACCGATATAGCTATTATAGAAATAGAACTTAGCGGTTAAGCAGTGAAATATCCCACGTAAGCTTCTGCGGTGATAGGCCTCAAAACCGTCTGTTCGGAGTTGTTTAATGACGGTATTATCGCCAGTGATCCAAATTGAACGTATTAAGCCTGTCTGTTGCCAATGGAGATATAAATATTTGGCATTATCTGAAAATTGATTTTTATAACTGCCCATGACAGCTTTGTGGACTCTGGGGCAACAGCCTGATGCGTGATAGATTAGCTTTCTTAGTATGGCGATGATCAATGTCATGATATCTACTCACTCTTTGTGCCGTTACCGGTGAATTAACTGTGTTATTCATTTCTCTGGGTGTATGTCGTCAAATCGGTTTTGCTTGCTTACCTTATTACGTTTGTATGAATGATCGCACTGGCATGTTGAATGCATCCCACAAAAGCGTGATGTATTTAGTTCGATGATGATTATTATCGAATTCAAGAGTTAATAGCAGACGTTCTTCTTCAGGAGCATCGTTACCTAACAGTAGCTGAATGGGCCCAAATACTCCACGTCGTTGCTTATCTTGCTCGGCTGCAAAACGAACTTGTGCTGGAGCACCGAAAAGATCTAACTGACCTGTCAACACCAGAAAAAGATGTGGCAGTAATGACAAGATACGACTTGGAACATTCAATGAGTATGTGGTCAATTCTTTACCTAAATTATCGTTTATGACCTCGTGATTGAGCAGCTTGGTTGGCACACGTGATAATAAGGAATAGATCAGCGTATAGCAGGCTGAAAGTGGCCAGAGTGGCAGACTCGCTATCAATAGCATGAAGACGATAAATCGAGTGCTTAAATGAGTTTTAGTTGATTTTATGGGGACTTGATGTTCGCTTGGACCTATTAATGCTTGATCATCTATTTCTATTACCCCGCCATTATCGAGACTGATGAGCAGCTTTTGGCAAAGTATACTGTTGTTAACTTCCAATCCTTCGCCAACATAAGTGTGTGGGAGAATAAGGCAGTTCTCTAGTGTCGAATTATTGTCAATTAAGCTATTGTTACCAATAATGATGGTATTTTTCATCTTAACATTTGGGCTTACCCAACTGTTTTCTCCAATGATACCCCATGCATTTTGTAGGGTTAAATCTCCAGTGTTGGCTTTTGCACCGACATAGAAGTCTTGCTCTGGATTTGCCGACATGACAGGGCGTTCGATTGGGGATAAAAATGGAATACGGTTGTTGGCTAAATCCACGTTTACCTGCATATACGCTTGAAAGCTATCGAGCCTATTGCATAGGCCGTGTAAAACAAGTGTCACCACACTGGTATTATCACTGGGTTGTGTTAGGGGCCAATCTATCCCATCAAGGTAAGGAAGTGCTGCGGGGAGCAGCATCATGGCCGCATTTTGATTCGCCATTTTTGCTTGTACAAACCCATTTGAAAATTGTTTTGAAAAGTTGATAAAATCAGTAATGCAAGGAGAGCGGAAAATATCCCCTCGTACAATGAGTATTTGATCATCAGATGATATTGATAATCTGCCTAATACAGATGTTGTTTTTTCTTGGGGTTTACTTAAAAAATATTCAATATCGAGTCCCCATCGTTTTCCATCACCTAGGCGTTGTTCAATTTCTTGTGCTTGAGATGAAATAATTAACTTGACCTTAGTGATACCTGAGCTGGCAATATCCTCTAAGGTATACTCAATGGCAGACTTATTGCCAATGGGAAGTAGAGCTGGGCAGTAGTATTGATCTAAGGGAGCGAGTTCATCACCTGTTCTATTTGCGAAGATAATTGCTTGCATTGGTATTCTCCTTGCTATTTCTAACAGTATGTTATTTATGGTGACTATGCGGATCTTATTTTAATAAGCACCTTTGGCGAGTAGAACGGCTGGAATGGTTTTGACTAAGATCCAAATGTCGGTAAAAAGCGATTGTTGATAAATATAATCTACATCCAGTTCAACTTGTTGGTCGAATGGAATATCTGAGCGGCCACTGACTTGCCAAATACAAGTGATACCGGGCTTTACCTCAAGTCTTTTTCTATCGTGCATTGAATATTGTGTGACTTCAGATGGCAGCGCAGGGCGTGGTCCAACTAATGACATGTCACCTAAGATCACATTCCATAACTGGGGTAATTCATCAATAGAGGCTTTGCGGATCAACTTTCCGGTACGCGTTATTCTGGGATCTTGCTTCATTTTAAATAACACGCCACCTTGCATTTCATTACCAGCTTGAAGGTTTGCTAGTCTTTGTTCTGCATCTTGGTACATGGATCTAAACTTCCACATTGTAAAAGGGGTATTATTTTTGCCCGCTCTTTGCTGACTAAAAAGGATAGCACCGGGCGACTCTAAACGGATAATGAATGCCACAAGCAATAACCATGGAAGCAGCAGGATCAACAATATTGAACCGGCAAAGATGTCAAATCCGCGTTTGATTATGCTCCCAAGTTTTCGTTGTAATCGTTGGCGGCTACAACGATGTATGGCGGCTACATTACCTGATTTAATGTTCGTTAATCTGGCTTTTTTAGTGTCTAGGTTGTGTGATACGACCTGACTTGGTATTTTATTGTGTTGTGAATGTATGATCCCTTGACGTTTTTCAGCTTGAATTTCTTTCAATACACGATAGATAAATAAAGGGTTACCTAAGATATAACGTTTCCACATTCTTTGTGGTTCTTCATTCAGGCGACAAACCCATTCCATTCCTATTTGCCTTACCCATAATGGTGCACGTTTTACTTTTTCTGCATAGAAGTCGAATAATCCACCCACACCAATGCCAACCCCGACCTTGAGTTGATGTTTGTGTTTTGCTAACCACAATTCTTGTTTTGGTGCACCCATGGCCACCAGCAGTATCGATGCGCCTGAATGATTGATTTGTTCAATCACCTGATGTTCGGTCTCGGGATGACTGATAAAGCCATGATGAGTACCCGCAATGATAAGTTTGGGGTATCGACGTTGCATATTGTTAGCGGCGGTCGCTGCAATACCTTTATCTGCACCGAGTAAAAAAATTGATAAACCAGCATGTGCAGCCTGCTCACATAATCTTGGAAACATATCAGTACCGTTTAAATTGTCTTTAGGTGAAATGCCCTTACTGATACTTGCGATGCGAACACCTGAGCCATCGGGGAACACTCGATCACAGCTATTTTGTAAACAATGACGATATTGACTGTTTTGGATACTGATATTCATACAGTCAGCATTGACGAACGCAAACTGTTTCATTTGTTCTTCTTGGGTTGACGTATTTGGATGATATGGCATCGGCTGTTGTACAGCAGAATGTTTAGCGTTACTCAATATCATGTCGATCATTTCAGTCATGGTGATGTTACAAAGCTCGATATCGAATAGTTTGATACTGCTGACATTTTGGCTAGAATGCTTACTTGATAATGCCCCTATTAATCCTGTACGGCCCAGAGCCAATAGGTAAGAAAATGCATTTTTGTGTGCATTGATAATGGCGAGATCTTGATCTTCAAAACTGAGACCAATCTGCTGATGCATGAGTGCAAAGGAAAGCAGTCCTGGTCTGATAGTTGTCAGCTTGTGAGAGGATGCTTGCTCAGTAGCTTGAAGTTCTATTTTGTTGTCGGGAGAGAGAATGTATCGTTTCTCTGTTCCTAATAGAGAGACATCTCCTTTCAGTAGATTCACTAATTGCGGCCACTGATAATATTTACCTTCACCGGTAAATTGATAAAGTGCGATTGGTTGATTATCCATACCGTAAATAAAGATATGTTCTATGGCAGTGCCGTATCGGCATTTTCTGTATAGGTATTTGAGAATAAGTACTGGGCTGGCAGCGACTATCAATACCAGGGCGAAGCAAAAGTCGACGCTGCGAATTAAGCTTGGGATCCTAGTGTTTTTTTTGAGTGGTGTTTGAGTGCTCATCCTGCCTACCTTAAGCCTTTTAGCCGTGTGTGGTGTTTTATGACTATATGATAAGCAGGTTTTATGCCATTAGTAATTAGTCTTTTATTTCATGTGGTTACAGTTTTTTTGATTGAATCCATCTATTTTTAATATGCCTAATTGCAGTTTGCAATGCAAAAATGTTGAAGTGAAAGATGATTAAGTGGTCAATATTCTGTGGCTTATTGATTCGATTATTCTTAGTTTACTCCTGTTTGTTTTTTATCCATAGAGGGAGCGTTTGATCAATGATTTTTGTAAGGCTATAGTGTATTCAAGACTTAAGAGGTGCTTTTAAGGGGAAAAATGAACTTGACGCAAGAAGAGATAAGTATGATTAAGTCATCTTTTTCAAATATACAAGGGTTAAAAATAAATTTAGCTCAATGTTTTTATAATAATTTATTTGAGATGGCTCCATTAATTAAACCTATGTTTATTAGTGATGCTGAAGTCATTGAAATGCATTTCAATGAAATTATTCATCTAGCAGTAAGGGAGATGGAAGCATTTGAAGACTTAAAGCCTAAGTTATTTGCATTAGGAGCAACACATCAAGATTATGGTATAAAGCCCGCCCACTTTGAGGTGGTACGTTCAGCTCTGTTACTCACAATAGAGTACGAATTAAAGTTATCGTGTCATGATACGGTTATTCACGCTTGGTCAAAATACATCGACAATATTTCAAAGGTTATGATTGATGGATTATTACAATATTCCAATAATACCAAATAAGCGATTGATATTACGAGATGTGTAGTCGTTCGGTGCCGCTGTAGGTCAGTGGTGCTAGCCTTACAGCGGCCTGTCTTTTTGTTTAAGACAGCATAGAAGAGTTAACTCCATCTTTACTTATCCGGTTCTTTTGTATACGCCCCATAAAATATTGCCCAATGTTTTCGCAGATTTTATAAGCCGATGCAGGTAAGAGCCAGAGTAAATAGGCTGCGATGACAGTGACACAGGTTCTTGCCGTTTCTTTGATTATGATGGAAGGCGACTCTCCTATGGCTCGATTAACCAGATTAATCGCCGCTTTTCCTCTGCCGTTTCTGATGGATTGTCGTGCGAGATACCTGAGTTGATAGGCTCTAGCATTGTGTTCATGTTTGGCGAGTAATTTTGGGGCATAGAGTTTAGCTTTGTCTATCATAGACTCCCAAGATGCCAGCTGTTTGATAATATTGGAAGATAAACCTTGTTGATTAAGACGATAGTAGGTCAGTGGTGCTGGGATCCCTTCCATTTTCCACGTGGTTGTGGCGACGATCCTTAGCCAACATTCGATATCTTCAGATTGACGAAAATTTTCATCGAAATAACATGTGTAATGCTCAGGGTGATTCAATGGCTGAAAGCGTATGTCGTTTAACGTTTCACGGCGGATCACAGGTGCAGAACCATTGCCTACTGGATTACGACAGAGTAAATCGGCCGCTTTGATCCCTGTTAATTGTGGCATTTGATAAAAGTGAATTTTTTTACCTTGATGATCCATAAAACTTGAACGAGAGAAGCTTATGCCTACTTTAGGCGATTTATTGAGATGATTAACGTGCATTTTTAATTTATCTTTATGCCACATATCATCAGAGTCGATAAAGGCGATATATGTACCAATAGCGTGTCTTATCCCTGTATTACGAGCGGCAGCAAGTCCTTTATTCACATTATGATTGATGATACGGATCCGATGGTCGAGTATGGTTTTACATATCTCAAGGCTTTGATCGGTAGAACAATCATTAATCAAAACAAGCTCGAAGTCATTGAAAGATTGGCTAAGCACTGATTCAATGGCACTTTTTACAAAATGCTGCACATTATAGATAGGCATTACTACGGTTACTTTAGGCGTCATGATGAATCTCCTGATTAACATATTTTGATGAGGTGAGTACTTTGTGCTCAGTGCTGATTGCAGTCGTGTTAAGCACAAAGAGTTGAATATAAAGATGTAGAGCAGGCATACAGATAATATGAATAAGCAAAATACCCAGTGCGGCAGCTGTTAAGCCCCATTGACTGCACACGGTAATTGTAATGGCCAGTAGGCAAGTGAACCCTAGATTAACAGTAAGGTTTAACCTGCTTTTATTGATGCTAATGAGTAATTGGCTTGCTGCTTCTCCTATTGGCCTAACCAGGCCACTTAAACAAAGCAGAATAAAGATAGGTAGCGCACCAGCCTCGATCCATTTATTGCCGTAGACCAGTGGAAGATACAAAGGAGAGAGTAATGATTGTATTGCGATCACTGGGATTGCAATTTTTAAAATCAGCGATAAAGAGTGATTATATCGAGTGTTAAGTTCATTGGATATAATAACCTCTGGTTTGCCTTTTTTAGCGCCACAAAGGTGGGAATAAAGGGCGGTACCATAGCTTTGGATAATGCCAAGGCTGATCCCTAAACTGGTATTGAACGCGAAGAAGTAAATGCCTAGTGCTTCAAGTCCTAGAAAATAGCCAATAAGTAGATAGTCGATATTCTGTCTCAGTGAGATGCTTAAATCACTCAAGCCAACCATAGAGCCAAAATAAAGCATTTTAGGGATAGATGGATGCGCATGAGGTGTTTTTTGCGTCTTTGGGAGTGGGTTGTTATATCTATGTACGGCCATCCAAATGAAGATGACCAGTACCTTGGGCAAGATGATTGCCCAAATCCCAAATCCAAGCAATGCAAAAGTGGCAGTTAGTACACCATCGGCAACGGTCTGCCATAAAATGGCTCGTCCTACCACTCGCATTCTATTTGCCCTGAGATTGATAGCTGCATACAGCATACCGAAAGGAAGTAGGAGGTAGCTTGTTGCCATGAGTATCATAGGCGCGATAATGATCGTGTCTTGGTGATAGAGTGCGAGAGGCCAGCTGAGTAAGCTCATGGCAACAAATGCGGTGATTGCAGCCAGCCAATTAAGTTTGTTGGCATTGGGCAGTGATGCTGCGAGTTCGGCGTCATTCATCTTAATTAGTGAGGCAGAAGTTATTCTTCTTGTCGGTGTACAGATGAGTTCGAAACAGGTGAGAATAATCGCGACTTGTCCGAAGACTTCTGGGGTAAATAGGCGAGCTAAAATAATGCTAGAAGCTAATCGCACAATACGTCCCATCACTTGAGCGGAACCTAACCAAAAAAGGCTTTTAGAAAAAGCACTTTTGGCGTGTTGTGTTGTGGATGCTTCTATCACTTGGGTCATAAACGACACCTTAGATTATGCTGGTATGTATAACGTTAATACAGGTTTCATGCCAATAATTAATTTATTGTTAATATATTGATTTTAAAAGTTAATATTTTACTTCTGTTTTGGTTGGGTAATCTTGATATTCAGTACTGTTGCATCTTGCTATTGATATGGCTTAGGCGATCGCAAATTGCAACGTGACTCATAAGTGATGATGAAAAAGAGACGTGATGGATTTGTTGGCTTGCTCTTCCTATTGGTTTTTTTGCTTATGGGCGATACCAACGATGATAAGTCCAGGCCAAAACAGGTAGGCAAGGATTTCGAGGTTTTCACCGAAGGTGTACAAAAATATCTGTAGCAATATTGCGATTGCAGAGGCTGCAACGGCGGATTTGAATATCGTGCTAATAAGGCTAAGTAGACTACAGATCAAAGGGAGTGCGAGCGCAATGGCTCCGACTAAACCTTTAACAAAGAGTAGCCCGTACCAAGTATGGTGAGATCCGATGGGCATGTATTCAACTAAATGCGGCCCTCGTTCCACAATGCCATGTCCCCACACGAGGGCTTCGTTATACCAGCGCTCAAGTGCTATCTGGGCAAGATGTGCTCTGACTCGTGTCGATCCAGCTCTGGCTGATTTAATTGCAGCAATGCTCATTTCGAACTTTTCGATCACATGAACCCCCATCAGGCCTAGTAAAAGGGTTGCCGGTGAGCCAATAAAATATAGCCATGGCGATTTATGCCACCGAATAAAGGCAAAGTAGCCGAGTAATAAAAAGTAACAGATTAAGCCTAATCGAGATTGGGATATTAATATCATGACTAGGCTGCCTAAGATCCCATAGACTTTATAGCGGGTCTGCTTTTCCTGAATTGCGAAGTTAAGAAACAGGTTTCCCATCAGGCCTAATGCAGGTGCCCAAGGGGTGAAAAGTCGCCACCTTGGGCTGCCGCTACCAGGATCTATTTCATACAAGCTGACACTAAAAAATTCAGGGCCAGGTCCACCTATGATACTCAGAGGAGAAACATATAAAGTGCTGGGTAAGCCAACAAGCCAAGCCAAAATACAAAAAGGAAGGATCATGAGAGTGTGCTTACAGACAATACATGATGCCCGATAGATAAGCTCTGGACGGATATTTAATGAGCCAATTAAAGGAAATATGGCCAGCAAAGCCCAGCCTTTTGCCCAACCGATGCTGGATTTTATTAACTTAGGGATCCCGAGTTCATAATCGAAATGTGCAATGACGAGTGCCATTAACATAACACTCATGCCTAATATCCAAGTTAGTTGTGCAGGAGTGGTGATAAAGTTTTGTTTATCTAATACAAAGCGTTTTACCATTCTCAGTAATAGGATCCAGCCGATAACGGGAGCAACGATGTACATGGCCCCTAAAATCCAAAAGAGATACGTGTAAGTGATGCTATACCAGATGAGTTTTTCATCCGTGTTCATCGTCGTTACATCTGCTGTAAATCCCTTGCTTCCCATCGCTTTCCTTTGGGCTTTATGTCATTAAAATTTTCTGCAGAATAGGTTTCCTGATCCACAGCATACTTAATCCTGCCAAGCTGAAAATAGAGGCTACTATGCCGCCTAAAAGTGCTAATATGGTGGATAGTTTATTGGGTTTTGCTGGCAGTGATGGTGGCGAGAGCAGTTGGATTAATGGATAGGCGGAATAAATATCCGCTTTACCTATGTCCAATTTTGCCAAAGCAGAGGTAAACACGGCGGTGGCTAATTGATGTTCTCTATTGAGATCTCCGAGCTTAGCTGCATCATCATTACTGTTTTCCAGTCGAATATTCCATTCTGCTATTTGTGCTGATAAGCTGTTAATTTCTTGATTTAATCCTTCAGCTTCAGTGGTGGTTGAAAGCAGTTGTCTCATGAGTTGAGCACGGCCATCGATATCATCAGCTGACAGTTTTAGCATTAAGACATCATCTTGGTAACCTAAGAGTATGTTACATCGTTTTCTGAGTGCTTGAAAAAGTGCATCTTGTTGGTGAGCTTGAGTCATGACCTGTGGGTGCTTTTTACCGTAGCGGCCAGAATATTCAGCTAAGCTGGTGGTGGCTTGAGTGTAGATCACCAGTAATTGTTGATAAATTTGATCGTTTTTAAGTTTAAGTAGATCTGCCGCTTGTTTAGGAGTTAACGACAAATGTGTTTCTAACATTTTTTGACTTGCGAGTAGTCCTTGTCGTTTCGATACCATGTTGACTTTGCTGTGTCTTAGTCTTTCAATCGTTAAGGCGAGCTCTTTAAATTGATCAAGGGAGACTAAGCCGGTTTGAGATTGAAAACTGAGAATTTTATGCTGACTACTACTGACTTTATTGGCGAAGCTGTCCAGGCCTATTTTGACCCCATTTTCTCTTTGTTGAGTCTCATCGGCTCTTAATTGAGATAGCAGTGATTGTAAACTACGGTAATGAGCCCAAGCTTTATTTTGAGCCGCTTGAGCAGTTGTACTGCTGATACTAAATTGCATTAAACCGGTTTGGTTTGGTAATGTTAATTTGGGCTTTCCCATCAAATTTGATGGTATTTCTGCTGTTTTAGCAGCAGTATTAAGTAAGGAGTTACTCATTGAGAGTGCTTTATAATTTTCACGAGGGTCGATGGCTGAACTTGAATAAGGGGAGGTGTTGGTGCTAGTCGCTTGGCCTATACTGTCTAAGCTTATCAAAGCTCCCGCACCTGCACCTGGTAAAATCAGTGTCCACTTACTTTCGTATTTAGTGGGAGAAAATACCAGTACTAAAATGACCAGTGTCCAAATTAAGGCAAGTGCTGCGAGTGCTGTTTTAATGTATACCCAGCGGCGTGCATTCATTGGCAGACTGCTGCCTTTCACTGCTGCTCGCTTTAACCAAATAAATTGGCTCGGGTGGTGTTGTTTTTTCACTTTCCCTCCTTGGCTTATTTTTACAGTATGCCGAGTAGCGTTACGGGAACAATGATTTCACGTAGGGTGCGTGCGATCTCTCGTAAGTTTGTTATACCAGAATCATAGCAGGCTATTCCATCACCGGGCAGTAAAATAGGGTTCATATCTGACTGCCATGATTGAGCAATTAGATTATCGATAGACCGTTCAATCACGTCAATTTTTTGAGTCAATGGGTTTTTTGTGATCAGTAGAACATGGCGGCCTGCACTGGTACTTTGTGCCCCACCGACACAGTTACCACCAATAACGCCTGTTAGCAGTCTGCTGCCATAGGGAAATCGGGTTGCTTCGGTATCTACTGCAGATTGTGAGTTGCTGGTGGCTGGTTGAGTTAAGTTAGAAATAAAGACTCTGATCCCAGGGACTGTGATTTGTGATGGCCTTGCGAGTGAGTCATCGAAGTGAGTATTGTGTGGCACATGAATATGATCTTCGGCTATCAAAGTCAGGTGAGGAACGGGATTGCCATTGATCACCCCGCTGAGATCAATGTCTATAACACGCTGACCTCGAGTAATGGTGATGTTACGAATATTAGCATTCGGACTTATCCCCCCAGAAGCTTTTAGTGCCATATAAACACTTCTTCCTGCGGCTTGATCGCCACTGTGGCCCCCGCTGTCATCGGTTATTTCTGTATCGGATTTATGATTAATTTTATGTAAACCAGGTTCAAATACTGCACCAGATACACTGACTTGGATCGGCGCCCATTTTAAAGGCACGATACTGAGTCTGATAGCGTTGTTAATCATCAGTTGTTCATCAATTAAAAGTTGTTTTATGTTCGTTTTAAGTAATGCTATTGAGACACCTTGTGCTTTAAGTGGTGGAAGGTAGGGGAGATAGATAAACCCATCTGCGTTGATTTCAACATTACCACTAAATTCATCACCATTAAGCACATTAATACTAAGCCTATCGCCAATTGAGAGTAAGGGGGTGTCAAATGACTCGATAAAGTCGGCGTGCGATGACGGTTGAATGGTTGAGCTCTCATCAGTTAATTTTTGACTTTGTATACTGATTTGCTTCTTTCTATCGTAAGGCGTATTACGGCCATAGAAGTGGCAGTTTTCTTGAGTTTTTTTGCTGCTTTGCTGATTCTGCAGCATTTTCTCATCATCTTTACACATGTTGTTATGCTGAGATAGGCGTGGAGTGATGCACGCTTGTAAACTGAGCAGCATAAACAGTGCCAATAAAATAGTTGTAGTCGATTTCATGTTAGCGACTCCTAGATGATGAATAAGATTGAAAAATTTGAATATTAAGCTAGGTTTATTGTTCACAGATATGTTCAATGGCTGTGTCTTTGTCTTCATAAATGGTGAACACATGGTGTAGTCGAGTTAATTCGATTAATGCTCTCACACCAGCACTTGGAGAGAGTAAAATAATTTCTCCTGCTTTTTTCTGGGTGAGTTTCAATGCTGAAACTAAAACGGATAAACCACTAGAATCGATATACTCGACTTGATGAAGATCCAGTACTAACTTATTACTCCCAGTTTCAATCTGGTGAGTGATTGCAGCCCTGAGTGTTGGCGTTTGAGTGATCACCATCTCTTTTGGCAGTGTGACTAAACATGCATTTTTGAGTGCTAATGGAGAGAATTTCATATTAAGCTCCTTAGAAAATAATTGCTGTATTAAGCATGACTTTGTTATTCATGATTAATAGAGAGCATAAATCAGGCCAAGTTTTATTTATTTGAATTTAAAGGATTATTTGTGTTTCACTTCTATTTTTTGTGATGTGTTATTCAGAATGCGACCATGATGATGCAAAATGCGAGGAGAATATAAGAAAGGCAAGCGCTCTAAGACTTAAAGCCTTTTGATTGACTATTAGTCTTGGCTGATTGATTGTCTTGACGTTATTTTGGCATCGTAAGCAGGGTATGATGATGTTGAGACTGACAAAGAGCTCAGCAGGGCGAGGGTCGCCCATAGACAGAGTTAATGTCTTAATAAACTTAACCTAAGGTGTGTTCCTGCTACTGAGGTTTGACATCTGACTTGATCCATCCAGCTTTGCATAATCCATAGTCCTCGTCCTGACAAAGAAAGAGGAGAAGGGCAGACGACTTGCCCCTCTAGTGGGGTGTATGGCGAATTGTCCAATAAATCAATGGTGACTCGATCGCTGTTACAATTTAAAATAATGATGATCTCTTCCAGTTGACTGTCTGTGTGTTCTAACACATTGGATAATGCTTCAAGTACGCAAGTAATGATTTTAAATTTTTGTTGCGAATGAACCCTATTTTGTTCTAGAAACTGTTCGATTTCTATGCAAAGTAAGTTGTTGTCCCAGAAGGAGTGTGACATGGTTAATTTAATACTATTCATATATCCTCCGAGATATATTGTGTGAATTTAACACGCTCTGATATGCCTAGATTTGAGAGTGCATTTTTGTTACTTATTTTGATCTTATTGAAGTACTGGTCATCCTTGTTGTGGGGAATGGATTGATCTTTTAATTTAGATGTTGAAATTATCATCATAGAAATATCATCTTGGGGTTTTTTCTGTTGCCAGAGCTCTACACAATGGCAGAGATGGTGCAATAAGGACTCAGGCACAAGCTGGTGAGCTTGATCACAGGTTTTGATTAACCTAGGCAAACCAAATTCACCAAATTTAGGGTGGCGACATTCATATAAGCCATCAGAATAGAGCATTAAGTGTTGATGACTATTTAAGGTGAAAAAGTTATTTGCATATTGATATTGATTGTCTATGCCTAGAGGTAATCCGGCATTTAAATCCATTAATGACGCTTCATTTTCATCCAGCAAAATAGGTTGGGGGTGACCTGCTAAAGTGAGTTTAACTTGACCATTTAATGTATTGGCAATGCCAAGAACTAAGGTGGCAAATCTTCCTGTATTTTCCGGATCTTCAAAATCTGCATTAAGTTGATTGACGATGGCTGCAGGATCTAAACTTGCCCAGTTACAGCTGCTGCAGCTCAGTTGCTGAGCTAGGGTAAAACTTTGCATAGAAGCTGCGATGCCATGCCCTGTGACATCGAGTAAGTAAAAACCAATATGTTCATTGTCGATATCAATACATTGAAAGATATCACCCGCCAGTTCTTGTGCAGGGTTAAATCGAGTGGCGAGGTGCCATTTGTTAACCAGTTCACCTGAAGAAGGAAGGTGTGACCCTTGCAATTGAGCTGCACTCTTTAGGTCATTTTGGATTTGTTTCAGGTAATCCTGCTCATTATTTAGTGCGGTATTGAGCTTATGATTTTTATCTGTCAATTTCTGCTGAAGATTTAAAATTCTCGCAGCCGCCAATATTCTAACCTTCAGCACGCTTGGGACAAATGGTTTCGACAGGAAGTCATCTGCACCGGATTCTATGCCTGTGATCATATGCTCAGCCAAATTATTCGCTGTTAATAAAATAATATAGGGGGGAGAAGTTAATGCTTTAAAATGCTGGCAAAGCTCTGGGCCGGTTAATCCAGGCATTCTCCAGTCACTTATTACGATGTCGATAATTTGTTTTGGATACTGCTCAATGGCTTGTTCTGCACTGTCGCAACAGATCACGTTAAGTCCCATGCTTGTTAATAGACTGGCAATAAAGCAACGTTCACTTTTAGTATCCTCTACTATCAAGATAGTTAAATTTTGTGTCAGCTGTTGAAATAAAGTCTCAAGCATTGATGCTTCCTTGAAGGCGTATTGGTTGTAATTTAAGAGCAATTACCATGCCATACAATTTAATCTGTTTACTTTGATAATGTTAGCTACCAGATTTTTATTGTGTATGTTTGTTAACGTTGTCATGTTTTGCAAAATGCAATGAGTGGGGGATCTTGATAATCGCAGAGTGGATAACTAGGCTTATGTTGTGGTAGATGATTTTATTTTAGCTATCATTGAGTTGAACAGTATATGCTTAAAAATAGTGCTAAATATACGGTATTGGAGGCGTTGGCGGTATTTTTCTATGAGATAAACGTTATCCGTATATTGGAGATCATCATTGCTAAGGAGTGCAAAATGAAGATAGGTGGCAGTAAAATAGGTATTACAGTCTTTTTATCGACTTTTATTTACACACTTAACTCCCAAGCAACTGACAAAAAAGAAAATATAAACAATGTTAATGCACCGTTTGTGCTGATTTTTGGTATTGTTCCTCAACAAGCGGCAAGCACTCTCGCTCGTTTATGGTCTCCCATTATTGAACAACTGTCGCAAAATGCATCTTTTCAATTGCGGTTTGCTACCGCGCCCGATATCCCTACTTTTGAGCAAAGGTTGGCTTTGGGGGAGTATGATGTTGCCTATATGAATCCATATCATTACACATTTTTTCATGATTCAGTGGGTTATCAAGCGCTGGTGAAGCAAAAAGATAAACAACTAAAAGGGATGATTGTTGTTAGGAAGGATTCACAGATCCAATCATTACAAGGATTAGAGGGTAAACGTATTGCCTTACCAGCTCCCGCCGCTTTTGCTGCCAGTGTCCTTCCTAGGGCGAGCCTGAAACGTGAAGGAATTACTGCACAGATTAAATATGTAGGATCTCATGATTCTGTGTATTTAGCGGTTGCTCAACATCTTGTTGATGCAGGAGGTGGCGTAAAACGCACATTTAATACCATGGATAAAGAGACGACGGAGCAATTACGTATATTGTGGGAGACACCTGGTTATCCCCCGCATGCGGTGGCTATTCACCCCAGAATACCATTGGAAATCGTCAACGAATTAAGGCTACGTTTTGTTGGGTTAGCCTCTTTAGCAGCAGGTGCTGAGGTACTCAGTCAATTAAAATTAAATCGCTTTGAACCTGCACAGAATAGTGATTGGGATGATGTCAGGGCATTAAGGTTAGGTGAGTTGTCTAAATCACGGGGTAATACAGTGCAAGAAAAGATGGATGATAAATCGATTGAGGTACACTAATGTCTTTCCGGCTAAAAACTGTATTAGGGATTGCTTTCATTGAAGGAGTGCTACTCCTGTTATTAGTGTATACCTGTGTCGATTATTTGAAACGTTCCAATGAAACTGAAATCTCAAAGCATGCAAATGCAATCGTGACGTTGTTTGCTGCGGCGACAAAGGACGCAGTTATTAGCACGGATTTATCAACGCTGCGAGTTCTTGCTAATGAATTATTAGTACAAACTCAAGTGCTGTATGTGAACATTTACGATAACAATAATTTATTAGTTGGGTTAGGGATAGACAAAAATATTGAAACTGATGATATGTCGATACTGGATGATGGAGTGTTAGACGTTGAGGCCGATATTGTGGAATCTGGATATCACCTAGGCCACATCGAGATGGGCATCGGGGAACATGAATTCGATGAGTTTTTAGTAAGTGCAACCACTCGTTTTCTTTCGATTGCAGGATTAGAGATGGTGTTAGTCGCACTATTTTCGTGGTTACTAGGTCATTATTTAACAAGAAACCTTAGTGAATTAGAAATGGCTTCTAATCGAATTTTACAAGGTGAAACAGGAATACAAATCCCAGTGACTGGGACTGATGAGATCGGTCAAACGACTCGCGCATTTAATCGCATGATAGAGAAAGTTGAAAGGAATACTCAGGATTTGGAGGGGGTTAATACTCGTTTAAATACCATTCTTTCTGCTGCCATTGATGGGTACATTATCATTGATATTGACGGTGAAATTAAACAAGTTAACCCTGCTATTAGCCGACTTTTTGGATATGTAACCCAAGACATTATTGGTGAAAATGTGTCTATTTTTATGCCAAGTGATCAGCATCATATGGATAATGCTTTTCTTAAACATTTTATTGAGGGAAAACATGAGCCTTTTCAACGTAAAGAATTGATGGCACAGCATCAAGACGGCTCTTTATTTCCTATCGAACTTTCAGTGTCAAAGATGGTGATTGATGATGAGGTGATATTATTAGGGTTAGTGAAGGATTTTAGTGATATTAAACGTAAAGAAATCGCAGCTCAGCGGACTGAATCGATTTTATTAGCCACATTAGAAGCGAGTCAGGATGCGTTAATTACGATCGATACCATGGGTAGGATCCAAGAGTTTAATCATGCAGCGAGTCAGTTGTTTAAGCATGAAAGTCATGCCGTGCTAGGCACCTTGTTGGGAGATCTTATTTTTGATGGAAAAGAGAGAGTCGCGTTTAATCAAGGGCTAGAGGAGTTCCGCCTTACAGGGATAGCGCCAGCGATAAAGGAACGTATTCAATTGATGGCAGTGAAAAGTGATGGAAATACGTTACCGATTGAGATGAAGGTCATTCCTGTTCAACTTGGCGATGAGACATTATTAACTGCCTTTATTCACGATATTTCGCGGCGTATAGAATATGAATCTCAGTTAAAGCAATCTAAAGAGGAGGCTGAATCAGGCAGTAAAGCCAAATCGAGGTTTCTCGCGACCATGAGTCATGAGATCCGTTCCCCATTAAATGCTGTGTTAGGCAGTGTTGAGTTGATGTTAGATTCTAATCTTAACAAAGAGCAAAGAATTTATGCCCACACAGCCAAAGAAGCTGGAACGACACTGCTCAGTACCCTCAATGATGTTTTAGATTTCTCAAAAATTGAAGCTGGGCAGATGGTATTAGAAAATGTGAGTTTTTCGCCTGCTAAATTGGTCTCCCAAGTGATGCAAATTCTTGCGCCCAAGGCGACGGATAAAGGGGTTAACTTAGCCACCTTCATTAATCGTAATGTGCCTGAAATGGTCAAAGGGGATAAGCAGCGACTACGGCAAGTACTGCAAAATTTAATCGATAATGCAATTAAATTTTCAGATTCTGGCTGTGTCTCAGTAGAAATGTGGATCCCAGATAGTCATCATCAAGAGGTGCAATTATATTGTACTGTTAAAGATGAAGGAATAGGCGTCAGTCTTTCTTCTCAGGAGAAGCTTTTTCAGGAATTTAGTCAGGTTCATGATCAGCATAACACCCATTATAAAGGCACTGGACTCGGATTGGCTATTTGTGCGGAGTTGATCACCATGATGGGAGGCAAGATTGAATTAAGCAGTCGATTAGGTCATGGCTGCTGCTTTAGGTTTGATGTGCTGCTACAGCTAGAGGAGCGTGAGTTAACGCACTTTCATCAACTTCCTTCTCATTCACGCGTGTTACTGGTTCATCCTGATAATACCTTTGTTTCCCTAGTGAGAAAGCAATATAGCCAATACGGGGTGCAAAGTGCAAGCCTCAACCATGTTACTGATATTTTAAATAGTGACAGTGCCAAAGGCAGGTTTAATTTAATTTTGATTGATGATTCTTGCTTGCCAAATTTAACCTTAAAATTAACAGAAACCATAAAACGTGATGTCTTATTTGAAGAGGGATTACTTGCTTTGTTGGTGTCGGGGCTAAGTCCTGATATGTCGGTCAATGTGTCTGAAATAGGAATTGAACAAGTGATCAATAAGCCTTTAAGTCGAGAGATGTTGCTTGGTTTATTGAGTAAAGAACCGATTAAGTCTGTAGAGGCGAGTACGGACGATATTTTATTTCCTGATGCTGGTGTTAAAAACAAACGACTTCTTTTAGCTGAAGATAGTCTTTCTAATCAGTTGGTTGCAGGAACTATGCTAACCAAGTCAGGGTTTGAGGTTGAATTTGCTCATAACGGTGTCGAAGCCGTTGATATGGCAGCAAAGAAGAAGTATGGCCTTATTTTAATGGATATGCGAATGCCTGAAATGGACGGTGTTGAAGCAACAAGACTGATACTGTCACAGGCACCGGATACGATTATTTTGGCGATGACAGCTAATGTTCAGCAGGAGGATATCGATAGTTGTTTGTTGGTTGGAATGAAAGACTTTGTGCCAAAACCAGTTAATAAGACTGATTTAGTGAAAGCCGTTAATTTATGGCTACCAGTAGATGATAAACAAGGCGATGTTATTGAGGATGAACCGTGTGAAAATGAAGTGAAAAGTTGTGAACTGTTAGATGTAGACTTAAGCTGTAAAGATACACATTTAGATAACAGTCTCATTGTGATTCAAGGTGGTAGCGGGCAATCATTGATGATGGATAATCAAGATTTGTTTGATGAAACGGTGATCTCTGAATTATTTGATATGCTTGGGCAAGAGTCTATCGAGGAGATGTATTGTGTCTATCTTGAAGAGACAACCGAGCGACTCAATACATTAAAGCGATTAATGGAAACCTGTAATTATAGCGAGATAGATAATCAAGCGCATACGTTGAAAAGCAGCTCTGGTAGTTTTGGTGCTCAAGCTTTATATGAAGTGGCAAAAAGCCTTGAAAAGAGTGCCAGAGAAAAGGATGAAAAAACCCTTGAACTGCATTTTACTGCGGTGCAGCAGATCGGAGCATTAACGATTAAGGCCTTTAAAGATAGGTTTACAGTGTGAATAATTGCTCTGTGTGATGAAATAGAAAATCACGGTTCAATGGTTTACTTTGTTGGAGGTGACTGGTTATCTAAGGGATTTGAATCATGATTGTAAGTCACATCTGACATGCTAGCAGTTAGGGACAGTTCTGATGCTGAATTTATCGACGTGCAGTATGTAGTATCTTGAGGCCGTGTAGTGATTTATTACGGTAAAATATTATGGTGAAAAATGTGTTATGAGCGTCCTTGTCTTCTTTCAAATACAGGACTGAGAATTTTTACGCGAGATTAAGGTATATATGTCTTATAATCAATCGTTTACTGCATTGTTGGTGGAGGATAGCATGTCACTCGGTGCGCTATATACGGAATACTTACGCGTAGAGGGAGCCTGTGTGACTCATGTCAATCATGGGGAAGATGCGTTAACAGAATTGAGTCAATGGCAACCCGATCTTTTAGTACTTGATATTAAATTGCCCGATATGTCTGGCATGGATATTTTGCTAAAAGTTCAAACATCTTACCCCGAGATCACTGTGATAATGATCACTGCCCATGGCACGATAGATTTGGCCGTAGAGTCGATGAAATCAGGTGCGTTTGATTTTTTACTGAAACCTTTTGATGCAAAACGTTTATCGATTACGGTTAGAAATGCATTAAAGCAGCGTCAATTGGTCAATTTAGTCGCAAAATATGAACAAAGCCTGCCTAAAGCCAATTATATGGGATTTATCGGTGAGTCTTTGTCGATGCAAACGGTGTATAAAACCATCGATTGTGTTACCAGTAGCAAAGCATCGGTTTTTATTGTTGGTGAAAGTGGCACGGGTAAAGAGGTTTGTGCTCACGCCATCCATCATGCAGGAAATAGACGAAATAATGCTTTTGTAGCACTTAATTGTGCTTCTATTCCCAAAGATTTAATTGAAAGTGAAATATTTGGTCATACCAAAGGGGCGTTTACTGGGGCCATAGCCAATAGAGAAGGCGCGGCTAATCGTGCCGATAATGGCACGCTTTTTCTCGATGAAATTTGTGAAATGGATCTTGAACTTCAAAGTAAATTACTGCGTTTTATTCAAACCGGTATTTTTCAAAAGGTGGGAGGAGTCAAAGAGGAAAAGGTTGATGTACGGTTTGTCAGTGCAACGAATAAAGATCCTTGGAATGAAGTTAAAAAAGGGCGCTTTCGAGAAGACCTTTTTTATCGGCTGCATGTTATCCCGATAGAATTACCTGCTTTGCGAATGAGAGGGAAGGATATTTTATTGTTGGCGACAAAGTTGTTGAAAGAATATAATGCAGAAGAAGGAAAAGGGTTTAAAACATTCAGTGCTGATACGAAAAAAATCTTACAAAACTATGGTTGGCCGGGTAATGTTCGCCAGTTGCAAAATGTCATTAGGCAAGTTGTTGTCCTTAATTCATCGGATGTTGTTGAAGTATCAATGTTACCGCCACAACTTACTTCTACAAGTAGTACGACTTTAGTGCAGCCGTTGATTGGTGTTCAAACTGAGAATAAGGCTTGTTTAATGCCTCCTATCTCATCTTCTGCTGCTGAAGGTACTGATGTTAAACGTTGTACCGCTGAATCTTCAGGTAATCAGAGTCTAGACAACGAACAAATTATTCCTTTATGGCTCTCGGAGAAGCAAACAATAGAAGCTGCGATAAAACAATGTGATGGCAATGTGCCTAAAGCTGCGGCACTATTGGACATTAGCGCGTCAACTATCTATCGCAAACGTCAAAGTTGGGAAGAATTACAGAATGTTATTTCTGAAAATTAGCTCTATTTAAAGATTTTGATGTTTCCATTAGGGAGTTCGGACAAGCCATTTTTCGAATTAATATAAAGCCTTAGTTTTTATCAGCTAAGGCTTTATTCCTATATTAGCTAGAAGCTTCTTTCCCAACCTGCGTAAACCGTAGTATCCCAATCATTACCACCATTGTAGATATATTGGCTGTAGCCTAAGGTACCACCGACTTTTAACGTTCCCTCATAAAAAGGGCGATGGTAACTGGTATCGAATTGATAGACGCGTTCGTATTCACCCCGTGATAGAGGGTTGCCTCCTTCTGTGCTTGCAGTATCTGAAGCATCAGTATTGAGTCTCAACCAACGGAATTTATTGGTAATATGTTGTTCACCACCGAGTTGAGTGATACCACCTATGACTAAGGTTTCAGAATCGTTATCATAAGTGCTGCCTAAGCTCTTACCGTAGTATCGGTAGCCACTTCGATAGAATCCATGTTCATACATGCAGTTATAAACTTGACTACTTGCGCCGCAAGCTGCTTTGGTGTCGGCATATTCGATAAAAATGCGAGTATTCAGTTTACTTAAGACAAAATCAATCCCTCCCATGTTTGAGGCGTTAATAAGCTTGTGTTTACCATTATGGTAATCTTCATGAATACGCTCATAATAAATGCCATACGGGATCCCAAAAGCGGTATCAGACCAGCGAAAATCATAGCCTGCGAGCATGTTCTCTTGTCCATTTTCTAGCGTTGATTCATCTTCTCCACCATTAAACAAACCATCCCACCAATCATCTAAACTGTTCCCGTAGCCCTCACCTCCCCACTGCATGGTCCATGAAAAGCCGACTTCTAGTTTAGAAATTGGTCGGAGTGTGCCGCGAGCGCCCCAATGTTTAGCATTTGGTACTGCTCGGCCGCTTTCCATTTCACTAAAGCTGGTGGTAAATGTCCAAGGGCCAATCCAATTAAGCATCGGTGTTTCGAATGATTGGCTGTTATTTCGGCTAAAGGTGATCCCTGGCATAGGGCGTGCATTGGTTGTTTGAATAAGTCCTGTGTCCCATCCCGGACCCCAGTATTTCTGTTGTGCTCCAGCACTTACTATCCAATTTCCAAGCATGACAGCGGCAAAACTATTGTCTAAACGTGTACTGTTACCGTCTATAGGATCATCATGATAACTTGCTGATAAACGACCACTAAACCAGTCTTGAGTGACTTCGGCACTGATAAAAGTTTCTGCTTTATCGCGATAATCTTGGCCAAAGCCATTAAAACGAGTGGTGTCGGATGCGACGGCCAAGCCTACTTTTGTGCTAACTTTTCGATGATCTTTGTTGTAAGCGGTAATGATACGCTCGAAGGCCGATAATTGATGATCGTTCAACTTGGACTTATTGGTCTTGTCCATGTCTTGTTTTAATCCATCCCACATAAGAGGATAAGTGGTAACAGGTTGGAGAATGATACCGGTATCAGCTAGCAATTGGATATCTGCTCGTAGTGCCAAACTGTTAGGTTCAACCCACCAAGCCGCCTGTATTGAACTGCAGCCGAATAGTAATAGGCTGGACAATAATTTAATTTTCATTGGGACCCCTTTTGATATTAAGCGCATTCTAAAGCAATTAATATAATGGGAGAAGACTAGGTGTGTGACGTGTAGTAACAAATGAATAATAAAAGCAATGTTAATGATGATCAACCTATTTTTGATTCATATTTGTTTTTTGTTTGGTGCTTGGGTGTACTTATTTGGTTTCCTTTGTGGGTTAAAATTGTGTTTACGGTGTTAATCTACGCAGTGGTCCAGTGAGTGTGGTGCTGAATGTCATTGGTATCAATGAGTGGAGCCAAATACTCGCTACTTGGGTAGATAGAGCTTATATTCATTATCTTGAAAATAAAATCGTTGTGGAGCAGAATAAATGTTGCGAATGGGTGTTGATCTTGGTGGAACCAAAATTGAAATAGTGGCGTTAAACAGTAAAGGAGATGAGCTTTTTCGTAAACGTATCCCGACTCCACGAGAGTATTTGGCAACAGTAAATGCGATAGAATCTCTTGTGAATGAAGTTGAGGCGTCATTAGGCCTAACCGGTACTGTGGGTGTTGGGATCCCTGGTGTTATTTCCCCTTATTCAGGTTTGGTTAAAAATGCTAATTCTACGTGGATTAACGGTCATCCATTAGATGTCGATTTAGGCGAACGACTCAGCCGAGAAGTGAGGGTGGCTAATGATGCTAATTGCTTTACTGTTTCGGAGGCTGTGGATGGTGCTGCAGCAAGTCAAGGTGTTGTATTCGGAGTGATTATAGGCACTGGATGTGGAGCGGGTATTGCTATCAATGGTAAGGTGCATGCTGGTGGTAATGGGATTGGAGGTGAATGGGGGCACAATCCTTTACCTTGGATGAGCCTTGATGAGTTCAATAGCACGTCGTGTTTTTGTGGCAATAGTAATTGCATTGAAACCTTTATTTCAGGTACCGGATTGGTGAGAGACTTTAATGCTGCTGGCGGGAAAGCTGACAGCGCAATAGAAATTGCTGCTTTAGTTGAACAGGGCGATCATTTAGCTAAATCTGCATTTGAACGGTATATTGATCGACTCGCGCGATCATTGGCACATGTGATTAATATCCTCGATCCTGATGTGATTGTGTTAGGGGGGGGAGTCTCTAATATTCAATCAATTTATCCCTTGTTACCTGACGTTCTCTCTAAATATGTACTTGGTGGCGAGTGCCGTACAGTCGTTGTGCAAAATTTACATGGAGGCTCTTCAGGAGTGCGAGGCGCAGCTTGGTTGTGGTGAACGCTAGTAACAATCGCTTTGAGTCGGGCTGAGGAATTGCTAGAATAGGCGAGGATTCATTATATTGATGCTAGATATTATGTTTTGGCTAAAGAAAATACTCTCTCAATTGTTCATGCCAGTTCCCTTACTTGTACTCCTTTTATTGTTGGTGTTAATCGCGGTTTGGGATAAAAGGTTTATTCGTAGCGTATTATCCCTTGTTATTGTCTTGTTGGTATTTTTAAGCTCAACACCGGGCAGCAATTTACTGAGCTTCCCACTTGAAAGGCAATATGCGGTCAACAGTCATGCCATTTCTAAGGGGGGGGTCGTGATGGTATTAGGCAGTGGGCATGATGACTCGGTGTCTACTATCGCCATACAGCAACTGTCTTCGACGGCATTGGCCAGACTAAATGAAGGTGTTCGTCAATTGCATTTATGCCATGATTGTACATTGGTGGTCAGTGGTTGGAGTGGAAAAGAGGGCACGCGTTCACATGCTGATATAATGGCTGACGCTGCAGTTGAACTGGGTGTTGCTAGAGAACGTATTATGACCTTGCCGTTGGCGAAAGATACGATAGAAGAAGCGGTCTTTTTCAAAGAGAAGTTTGGTCATACAGCCTTTAGACTAGTGACCTCGGCTAGCCATATGCCTCGTGCGATGGCTATTTTTAACCACAGTGATTTGAATCCTGAAGCCGCACCCACAGATTTTATTACTCGGCAGGGGTGGTGGTGGCAATTAGATGCCAGTAATTTATTGTCATCACAACGGGCTATTCATGAATACGTTGGTCAGCTTTGGTTTAGACTTAACCATAATAATAATGACGTTATGAGCCAAGCTCTTGACAGACAAACGAAGTAATATGAGCATTTAGGATTAATTTTTGAGTATTGAAGTCGTAAAAATTCGTTCAGATGTGAAGCGAAATGCAATAACACTGACTTGCGTAGGCTTTGTTGGGATGATGTTAGGGTTAGCTTTATTTCTTAGTTCTGCCGCATTTTTTGCTCCAGGTTTATGTGCTTTTTCTTTAGGCATTATTGCTACCGTTATAGGGGTGTCAAAACAGCTTGAACCAGAAGTGACGATTACCTTGTCTGCAGCGGGGCTATGTTACCACCATCGACGAGGTAATTTGTTGATCGACTGGGATAATGTTCAGCGTATCGACATCCCACAAAGCCTAGGAAATGTTGGTAATATTGAATTACTTTTTATTGGAATACGGTTAAAAAAAATTAATCCTGTGTTGGATATCATTCCTGCTCGGCTTGCTATTGGGTTATTGACTGAGCAACGTCCTTTATTGATGTCAGCGGTGGCATTAGATGAAAACCTAGTAGTACTGGAGGATCACCTTAACGCTGAATTTACTCCCTTGCTCGTTCATGATGAGCGATATAGAGGTGTGCTTGCCATGTTTGGTCACCGGAGTGAGATGCTCAATCGAAACTTAGGTTATCATCTTTACCTCCCCTTCGATTGCTTAGGTACAGAACCACGAGAGTTTTTAGCGTTATTGAAGCGTTATCAACAACAAATCAGGGAGGCAGCTTGGTGTGATAAAGTAGATTAATACTGTGCTGTTGGTTATAAAGAAGTCCGGTTAATCACTATAAAATATGTTAAATAGACCTAAACGTCCGTGTTTATCCTCAGTCCTATTTGATTAATTGATTTGTAGCTCAGCTTCGATGTTGGTATTATTTTTCTCTTGTGTATTGAGCAAGCTGATCTCTTCTCTGACTCTCATACCAATAAATTGTCCGCCTTCAAGAATCTCCATCGATTCACAGGCAACCTCTCCTTCGACAGTGCCTGTATGGGTAATGTGTAGCTTGTCGCATTTGAGTTTGCCTTTGAAATTCCCAGAGACTTTTAACTCATTACAGCTAAGTTCTCCCTCTATATAGCCATCGATTTCAATGGTTATTTTTCCTGTGGAGCTTATTTTACCGTAAAGCTCTCCTCCAATAAGGGCTTCCCCTGCAAAGTGGCTTTCTCCTGACAATATTGTGCCTTGAGCAACAAAAGTCAGTCCAGTACTGGCGCTTTTTTTAGCAAAC